>JAHCKV010000109.1 GCA_026125595.1 Burkholderiales bacterium
TAGGCGCGCGTCGTCTCGTTCAGGATGTTGACCACGGCGGAGCCCGCGACGGCGACCGAGCTGGAGCCGGCGCCACCGGCCGCGACTGTCACCAGCGTTTCACGGGAATCGGCGTGCACGTCGACGCCCGATGCGCCGCGTGCGGTGACCGCCGCTTGCTGACCGACGAAGGCTTCGACCGTGTCGGTATGGACGAGCGTCGTATTGGCGACACCGACACCGGCATCACCGCCGTACGCGGCCGTGCCGGCTACGATCTTTGCGTCGAAATCGCCGTGGGCCGCAACTGAAACACCGCCGCCCGCTTCGACGACTGCACCGGCTCCGGATGCACCGTCGACATACGCGCGCGATTGCGTGGTGAATATCTGAACGGACACCGAACCACCGACGCCGGCGGAACCGCCCGCGAGTCCGAGCGATGAGGCGACCGACACGACGTTCTCGTCCGAATCGGACAGCAACTCGAGATCGCCGCCGGCATCGACGCGCGCGGAACGGCCGACGTACGCGCGAACATCCTTGTTCACGTAGGTCACGTCGAGGCCGATACCCACACCGGTATCGCCCTGGCCCGCACCGATCGCACCGGCGATGTTGGTGATGGCGGTCGCATCGGTCGCGTGGAGCACGACATCCTGCGATGCACCGCCGGCCAGATTCTGGTTGATATCTGCACCGATACCGATGTGCGCATCGGTGTCGAGCAACAGCACGTTGATCACCGCGGATCCGCCGATCGCCGTATCGCCGGTGGTCATGCCCCCCGACACGGCAACCGCGGTCACGCCCGGATCGGCTTCGTCCGGCAGTAGCGGCGCATCGACGGCGACGCGTTGCAGCGCCGACGTCGCGGAGATCGTCAGTACGCCCGCAGCATCGACGGATGCACCGTCTCCCACTGCCGCGACGGTATCGCGATCCACGATGTTGACGACGACGGCGACACCGACGCCGGTTTCGTCCTGACCGAAGCCGGCGGCCGCGGCGATACCTTGCAGGCCGAGCGTGTGATCGGCGCGGATCGTGACGTTGCCGGTGGAAGCGGTGACGGCGGACCCGACTCCGGTGACGGCTTCACGGTCGATGAGCAGGATCGTGACGGCGGCCGATCCGGCCGCGCCGGTATCCGATCCGCCACCCGCCGCGAGACCCCACGTGACGATCTCGTCGCGTTGGCCCGCGGGCGATAGCGCTTCGATCGCGACGGAATCCGCAGCGACGCTGGCGCCGGCGCCGATGAACGCACGGCTGGTGGAATCGGCAACCGTCAACCCGACGGCGGCGCCGACCGCCGTCTCGGCATCCAGATTGATCGCAGTGCCGGTCGCCTTCGTGCTGGCGTCGGTATCGGTAACCGTGCGGACCGCAAGATCCTCTCCGGCGCTGACCGTGACGCCGTCGCCGATCGATGCCGTGTTGGAGGCCACGATCCAGTTGACGGCCACCGACGCGCCGACGCCGACACTGCCGGACTCGGTGCTGGATTCGCTCTGCGATGTTTCGTTGCCCTGGTCGACACCGTCCTGTGCCTTGGGCAACGCCTTGTCGCTGCCCTTGTTCGGATTGTTGTTGACCTGGTTGTCGGCCTCCGCATCCGCGTCGCGGCCTTCTTTGCTGTTGCCGCTGGCACTGGCCTGCGCGTCGACCGTGCTGGCGATCCGCGATTCGGACTGCACCGTCACATCGCCCGCCGCGGCGACATTGCGCGCCACGGTCGCGGCGACGGTGTCGGTGATCACGGTGACGCCGACGCTGGCACCCACGGCCGTGTCGCTGCCGGCGGCTTCTGCCTTGGCCGTGTTGATGACGGTCTCGTCGTGGATCGCGCGCACGACGACGTTTCCGGTCGTCGATACACCCGGCCCTGTGCCGAGCCGTGCTTCGGTGCCGTTGTTGGCCAATGCGATTGCCGCGGAGGCACCAACGCCCGTCTCGCCCTTCGCGCCGTTCTCGGCGGTCACCGTCTTGTCGTGGGAGGCGACGGCTTCGACGCCGACATGGCGGACGTCGCCGTCGATCGATGTGCCATCGTGCACCGTCGCCCGCGTCTGCGCGTCGCTGCGGTCGAACGCGACGGAGGCACCGACACCGACGTCATCACCGGAACCCGCGGCGCCGTCTTCGTTTTCCGGCAAAGCTTCGGTCTTCGTCTCGGTATGCGCGACGGCCCGCACGGTCAGATCGCCGTCCAGGTCGAGTGCGGTGGTCGCACCCACTTCGGCCGTCGTGTCGACATCGAGCAGATTGATCGACACGGACCCCGCCACGCCGACCTCCTTGGCGCCGGCACCGGATTTCGTGGTCGCGAACGATCGATGGGCCGGATCCGCGCCGGCCATCCCCGCTTCGACGATGAGATTGTCGGCCCGCACCGTGGCACCACCGCCGATGGTCGCGGTGTTGTCGATCTCGGTGTAACTGACGACGACGGCGGCGCCGACGCCGCTGCCGTCCTTCGACACCGCGGAACCGTCCGCGCTGCCTTCGACATCCACATCGGAAATCGAACGCACGCCGACGTCGCCGCCGGCACCCACCGTGACACCGGCACCGATCGACGCATGGGTGCGGCTGAAGCCGACGTTCACCGTGATGGCGCCGGCGACGCTGATGGTTTCGGACGACCCCTCACCCTCGCTGTCGGTGTTCGCGACCGAAGCGGTCGGTGTGTCGCCGGCCGACTCGCTGGTCCGTGCGCCCTTGCCACTGGCGATGCTGTCGCCGAGATTGCGCTGTCCGGCGATCTTCTGGTCGACGCCGTCGTCATCGCCGCCGTCCTGATCGTCGTCTTTCTCGCCGCCCTTGGCACCGGCCTTGGTGACGGTCTTCGTGGTTTGCCGGCCATCCGCGAGCACGACGGCGGCGCCGGCCAGCGCCAGCGACCGGTCGACGGATGCTTCGGTGCGATCGGACACCGCGTTGAGCGCGAACGCCGCGCCGACGGCTGCGTCCTCCGAACCTTCCGCGTCGCCCTCCGCGTGGGCGGTGGAAGTACCGTCCCGGGCTGCGGTGACGTCGAGACTCGCCGCCTGAATCTGCGCGCCGGCACCGACCCGCGCGATGGTGTCTTCGTTGACGACCACGATGGCGGCGGCAGGCGCGATCGCCGTGCCGCCTTCGGCCCCGGATCGCGCTTCCGTCGCGACGGCACTGGTAGCCCGTGCATTGACCGTCAGCGCACCCAACGCACCGTTGACGAATGCGCCATCCATGATCTCGGCCCGGGTCACGGTGTCGGCCACGTTGACGGCCACCGACGCGCCGATGCCGAGGCTTTCGCCGGAAGCTGCCTCGTGCGGCAGCGCCTTTGCGGTGTTGGTCGTGTCGCTCCGCGCACGCAGCGTGAACGAACCGCCACCGATGATCGTGACATCGGTCGCCACCGTGGCTTCGCTGCGCATGGCACCGACGTTGACGGCAAAGGAACCGGCGACGCCGGTGTCGGATGCGCCGGCACCGGATGTCGCCTGGGCCCCGAACCGCGATGGCGTGACCAGATGGGATTCGACGCGAATCGCCGGCGCTTCCAGTCGGACGCCGCCGCCGACCACGGCACGGGCGGCGGAGTCCCCCACGTTGACGGCGACGGCGATGCCGACACCGGTCTCGGCTTCACCGTTCTCGTCCTGCTCCTTGACCGTGGCCGACGCATCGGCCACCGTGGTGAAGCGGTCGGCGGTGCGCGGATCCCGCTGCACGATCTCGGCATTGACGTCGAGGGACACGGTGGCGCGGATCGACCCGGACGTGGTGACCGACGCCAGCGCCTGACCAGCCGCGTCGGCGATGGCGACGGCAGCCGCAAACGTGATGTCGCTGGACGAGGACTCCCCGCCTGCATCGCCCCCACCATCGGCTTCGGGCTTGCCCATCGCCTTGACGTCGTACTCCTTGAGGCGCTTCTCGACCTCGGTGTTCTCGGGCTCACCGTCATCGGCGGCGCCACCCTGGGTCGATTTGGCGAAGGTCTCCATCTGACGATCGCTGTTCGCGATCACGTTGACCCGGTTGCCACTCAGGCGCGCACTGCCGGATACGCTCGCTTCGATGTCCCCGATGAGGACGTTCAACGCCAGCGTGCCGCCCGATGCGCCTTCGGCATCTTCACCCTGGGTACCGTCGGCGCTGGCGATGACATCGGCCTTCTGGAACGCGCGGATGTCGAGATCACCGGCCGCCGACAGCACGGCGCTGCCGCCGATGCGAGTCTTGGCACTGCTCTGGATGATGGAAATGGCAACCGCCGCGTCGCGATTCTCGTCGCCGCTGGTGTCGTCCGGCGCCGCGATCGCCCGCACGCGGACATCGGTCCGCGACGCGATCCACAGGTCGGCCGACGCGGTGATCGTCGACGCGCCGGTGACGTCGACGGTGGCCGTCGACGTACCCTGGACCACGGCGATCTTCACCTGTCCGTCCAGCAAATCGATACTTTCGCTGTCGACCTCGATGATGGACTCGGCGACCAGGCTGACGACACCGCCCGTGATCGTCGCGTTGTCGACGACGATGCCGGTGATGGCGTCGGCCAGAATGTCGGTGACGAGAATGCCGCCTTCGGTCTCCTTGGACGACCGCAGCCACACGCCACCCCCGACGAGACTCGAACCGCTGCCGATGTCGATGACGCCGCCCGCGGTGATGCGGATGTCGCCCTGGGCCTGCAGATCGGCGTCGATGTCGATGCGGTCGGTGCTGTCGATGAACAGGCCGCCGAGCAGCGGCAGATCCGGACCGACCCCGGTGACGATGATCCGGTCTTCCGTCACGAAAGGAATGTCGAGGCCGCCTTCGAAATCGATGAAGACCGACACCGGCGTCGTGAACGCATCGTCGCTGTCGTCGTAGCTGAGATCGACCCGCAGCGTGTCGGCCGCGGCCGCGCCGATGACGCTCACCTTCACGTTCTGATCCAGCACTTGCTCGCCGAGCAGGCTGCCGTCCGATGTCCTGACCAGTTGCAGCATGGGCGCGGCGCCGACACCGCCATCGACGACGCGCAGTGTCACGTCGATCGGATCGACACTGATGCCGGTATCGAACCGGATCTCGCGCGGGAACGTCGGCAAGCTGGAATGGGACGTCGCGTGGGTCGGCAGCGGATCGGTGGGAATCGGCGTGTCGTTCGGGTCCGGCGATGGCGCATCGCCGAGGTCGGGAAACTCGAGTCCGCCGTTCTGCGAATCGACGAACAGCTCGCGGAACACGCTGCGCAGCCGCTGGCTTTCCCACAGCGGATAGTTGCCGGTGCCGGTGTCGTAGACCAGGTCGACCCAGCCGCTGCCGGTCGTGGAAAATCCACCGCCGGGAACGATCGCACCCGACACCGGGTCGCGGATCAGTTGGATCGGTTGCGGCGCACCGCCGGACAGCGGAATCAATCGGGCCGGCCCGGCAATGATGTTGCCGTCGCTGCCCGCATTGTCCAGCACGATCCGCAGCGTGCCGCTGGCGATCGGAATGTTGCCCAACCGCGAATAGGCGACCGCGCCGCTCTGGTCGTAGTCGGGTGCGAGCAACTGATCACGCATGACGGTCGCGACCAGCGTCGCGCCATCGTAGATGCGATAGCGCGCCTGGCTCGCTGGCAGGATCGACTGATCCGGCTGCGACGGATCGCCGCGATTGTCGACCAGTTGCGTGACGTTGGCGGCCCACGACACATCGACGCCATAGCTGCGACCCGGCACCACCGATGCCACCCATTCGGCGGCACCGCCCGCCGTCGTGTTGACCCGATACAGACCGGAGACCGTCGTCATGCTGTCGATGCGCCAGCCGTGGTCTCCATCGACGGAGACGAGCCACGGTTCGCCGTCGGCGACGCCGGGCAACGTCATCGTCATGATGTTGCCGCCGTGCGCACCGTTCAGATTGAGCAGCAGTGCGTCGTAGTCGACGGCAGTGCCCCCGTTCTGCTCGGTCAGGATGTCGGAGAACAGATCGCTGATGCCGCCGGCGCCCGTGGTCTCGCCGTCCATCGGATCCTCGACCAGCAACAGCATCTTCGACAGCACGACACTGTTGCGATACGCCGCGAAGTTCTCCTTGTCGAACGTGATTCCCTCGCGCAACGGGCCCTGCACGTCCGGGTAGAACGTGTAGATCGACGCGTCGCCGAGATCGTCGGGTGCCGGTGTGTGTGCCGTGGCGCCCGGGATGTTCATCATCGCGTCGAGCCGCTCGCGGTCGCCCGGTTTGAAGATCGGGATCTCGGTGCCGCCGATATTGATACTGGCGAGATCCATCTTCGAGCCGGTGTCGCTCAGGAACTCGAACATGTCGACGTCGATCTGCAGTTTCTTGCGGATCTGGTCCTTCACCAGTTCCTTCGCGAACTCGCCGACGTCGGCGGCCACTTCGCGAATCGGGTTCAGCAGATCGTCCAAAGGCTCCAGCAGGTCATCGACGAACGTGCCGAAACGCTGCAGCGCTTCCCGCACCTCGGCCAGCGCCGGCGGCACACCGAGCATCGGCAGCAGATGATTGTTGATGAACGAATCCGACGGATCTTCACCGCCGTTCGGGTAGTCGAGCTGATCGAAGATGACGTCGACGAGACCGACGCCGTCCTCGATGTCGATGCGCGCCTGATCGGTCTCCGACCCGCGGGATTCGCCCAGCTTGTTCTGCAGGTCGCGCCGGGCCTGGGGATCGAACAATGCGTTGGTGACCGCGAGGCCGAAGTCCGGCCAGGCTTCGATGCCCGCGTCGATGCTGTCGATCCACTCGTACAGGTAAGCGGCGAACGCCTGCTCGCGGAAATCTTCGGAGATCGCACTGCCGGTGATGAGCTTGAGGGCCAGGTCCTCGGCCAGGGTCGCCCAATCCTTGCGCGGCTGCTCCAGGTCGGCCACCTTCTTCACCAGCTCGGCCCGCAGCTTGAAGAACTGGTCGAGCGCAGGCCCGCGCTTGCCCTGCACCATCAGTCGCTCGTCCCCGCTGGCCAGCGAATCGCCCGCAGCGAGACGCTCCACCACCTTCAGCGTCGTGGCGGTGACTTCCAGCACGGTATAGGTGGCTGCGTTGCCGACGAAGCCGGACGCGGCGAACCGATGGCCCTGGGAAAATCCGTCGGCAAGAAAGCTGCCGGACGTGCGGACGAACGCATTTGCCGTCAGATCGACGGCAATCGATGTGATGCCGGTGTCGGGGACCGTTTCGACGATGCGCTCGTTGCCGGTGGCGGCCTCGGTGACGAGCTGCCCCGCGGGCACGTCGACGGTGATCGCGGTCGCCGTGACGGCCAGCACGCGGAAGCGACCGTTGTTCGCCGCGTTCGCGAAGCCGGAGGTGTTGATCCACAGGTTGCGGTCGGCATCGAGCTCGAAACCATCCTTCAGGAAGTCACCGCCGGCGTCGATGCGGATGAACTGGTTGCCGGCGACGCGAATCGAGACCAGCGGTGACGAACCGATCAGTTCCGACGTCGCGGTCGACGTCAGCAGCGTCGGATCGTTGGCCATCGGCCGGATCAGTGCCTCGTAGATGAAGCGCGTGGGTGCCGCGTACTCGATGCCCGGCGTGCTGTCGTCGCTGACGTCGCCGTCGGGCAGCGTCGTGCGGTCCGGGTTGTTGTCGTATCCCGGCGTGGCATCGCCCAGGTAACCCTCCACCAGGAAATGGCGCAGGAAATTGGCGAGCTCGCGTTGTTCCGTCGTCAGGCTCTCGACGATGTCGCCGACGGCCGGAAACACGCCTTCGGCGAACTCGTTGACCAGGTTGTGGGCCCAGTGGTCGCCCGCGGCGTGGGTCGCCATGCCGTACGCCCACGCGAGAATCTGGGACTTCTCGACCGCGGAGTAACTCCAGTCGTCCTGGGCGGCCCAGGCCATGTCGAGCACACGGGTGAGCCACGTGCCGGTCATCTCGGGATGGATCACCGATTGACCCATCAGCAGATCGGGGAACCCGTCGGGACCCACCGTGCCGGCGTAGTAGTAGGCCGCGTGATCGCGGACCGCCTCGTACAGCTTCGGATGCAGTACGTACTCGCGGCCATCGATGGTCAGATCGCCGACGAGGCCGTTCGGCCCGTCGGCGGCGAGCAGATCGTTGCGGACATCCTGGGCGATCTCGACGTGCGTGTACGGCTTCCATGCGACGGCCGCCAGCGGATTCGAAGGATCGCCGACTTCGTGCTCATGCTCGAAACCGAGCAGGTGGCCGGCCTCGTGCGCGACGCGGTCTGCCAGCAGACGGCCGTAGGCCTCGGCGTCGAGGCCGTCGGCCCGAAGGACATCGCTGAACACGAAACCGATGTCGTCCGGATCGAGATTTCCGGTATCGACCTGCTCAGCCAGCCCCTCGAACGGCCCCCATTGCGCGAACGCCGCGCCGTCGCCGCCGACGTGGATGACCGAATGGTCCCGACCATCCGTCGGCGTATCGAAGCCGAAGGTCACGCCGAAGCCGGCACCCCACTGCGCGAGCGCGTCTTGCAACGCAGCGATGATCGCCGCTTCCTGACCCTCCAGTGCATCGGGAGCCTCGAACGCGGGAATATCGATGCCGTCGACCTGCACCGGCCCGTCGTAACGAACGCCGCTGGCCCCGTCGAGATCGACCCGGATCCACTGAGGAACCGGCCGGGCGGCTGTCGACGCCGGGTCGAGCATTTGATGGAGCGCCTCGGCATGGATGTCGGCCTGATGGGGCGCCTCGAGAACGCCGGGCAAGGGATCCGCCGACAACAACAACCGCGGTTCCAGCGCTTCGAACAGCACGGTCCGGGAACGCTTCCGGAAGGGTGGCTCGTGCGGCGACCCCGCCGGATCGCTTGTCCCACGCCGCCAACGCGTCGCGGCCTCCAGCAGCCCCGCAAACGGGTTTCGACGTCCCTGGGTGGCGTTCTTCCTGGTATGGCGCGACATGCTGCGATCCCCGACGAGCGTTGCGCGGAGCACCTCACGGGA
>JAHCKV010000011.1 GCA_026125595.1 Burkholderiales bacterium
CATCACGACGTAGGCGCACGCGAACTTCACGAACATCACCTTGCGCGCGAAGAAATGCCGGAAGGTCTGGCTGATGTCCTGATAGGGGTTGCCGGACTGTTCATGCGGCAACTGGATGTTGAGACCCACCGACAGCGAGCGGCCGAAGTATGCGCCCTTGTTGGCCGCTTCCATCAGGCCCGGCCCGCCGCCGGAGATCACGGTGAAGCCGGCATCGGACAACTGCCGCGCGATTTCCTCGGTGAGCTTGTAGTAGGGATGCTCCGGCGGCGTGCGCGCGCTGCCGAACACGGAGACCGCCGGACGCACCGCGCTCAAGCGCTCGGTCGCCTCGACGAACTCTGACATAATCGCAAACACCCGCCACGACTCGCGCGCCGACCACGTCTTTTCCAGCAGCTCGGGCGCGAGCGGAACAGGAAGCTTCTTCCTGATCGACATTCTGGTTTTTTCTCGTGCCGCTGTTCGAATGAAAACGTTACTGCTGGTGGACGGCTCGTCCTATCTGTACCGCGCATTCCATGCGCTGCCGGACCTGAGAAACCGGGCCGGCGAGCCGACGGGCGCGGTGTACGGCGTGGTGAGCATGCTGCGACGACTGCGTCGCGAACATGCCGCGGATTATATCGCCTGCGTTTTCGACGCCAAAGGAAAGACGTTCCGGGACGACTGGTATCCGGCCTACAAAGCCACCCGGACACCCATGCCGGACGACCTCGGTGCCCAGATTGCTCCGATCCATGAAGTCATCCGCGCACTGGGATGGCCGCTGCTGATGATCGACGGTGTCGAAGCCGACGACGTCATCGGGACGCTGGCGCAGAAAGCGACGGCGGCCGGCATCCGCACGATCGTGTCCACCGGCGACAAGGATCTTGCCCAGTTGGTGAACGAGCACGTCACGCTCGTCAACACCATGTCCAACGAGACCCTCGACCCGCCGGCGGTGCTGGCGAAGTTCGGCGTGCCGCCGGAGCGGATCGTCGACTACCTGAGCCTGACGGGCGACGCGGTCGACAACATCCCCGGCGTCGACAAGGTCGGCCCGAAGACCGCTGTCAAATGGTTGCAGCAGTTCGGAACGCTCGACGCGATCATGGCCCGTGCCGACGAGATCGGCGGTGCCGTCGGACAGAACCTGAAGCAGGCGCTGGAGTGGCTGCCCCAGGGGCGGCGGCTGATCACCGTCAAGTGCGATGTCCCGCTGCCGCTGGAACTGGACGATCTGGAACCGAAGCCCGAAGACGTGCCGCGGCTCGCCGCACTGTACGAGCATTTCGATTTTAAGACCTGGCTGCGTGAGCTGAAGGACGGTGCCGCGGCAACCGCGGTCGCACAAAACGAAGCCCCGGTGGTCGCTGCGGAGCCGGTCGAGCGCCATTACGACTGCATCGTCGACACGGAATCGCTGGAGCGCTGGATGGCCATCATCGATGCGGCGCCGGTCACGGCGTTCGACACCGAGACCACCAGCCTCGACCCGATGACCGCCCGGATCGTCGGGCTGTCGTTCGCGGTGACACCGCACCACGCCGCCTATCTGCCACTGGCCCATCGCTACGCCGGTGCGCCGGATCAGCTCGATTTCGACGCCACGCTCGCGCGCCTGAAACCCTGGCTGGAAGATGCTTCGAAACCGAAACTCGGCCAGAACCTGAAGTACGACGCCCATGTGCTGGCCAACCACGGCATTGCGCTGAACGGCATCGTTCACGACACGCTGCTGGAATCCTACGTGCTGGAAAGTCACAAGCCGCACGACATGGATTCGCTGGCGATGCGCCACCTCGGCGTGAAGACCATCAAGTACGAGGACGTCGCCGGCAAGGGGGCGGGTCAGATCGGCTTCGATCAGGTCGGTATCGAACAAGCCACCGAGTACTCGGCCGAAGACGCCGACGTGACGCTGCAACTGCACCTCGCGCTGTATCCGCAACTGCAGCCGGAACCCGGTCTGCTGCACGTCTACACCGAGATCGAGATGCCGGTGATGCCGGTGCTGCTGAAGGTGGAACGCAACGGCGTGCTGATCGACGGGCGCCTGCTCGAACAGCAGAGCACCGCGCTCGGCACGCGGATGCTGGAACTGGAAAAGGAAGCCCACGCGCTGGCCGGCCAGCCGTTCAACCTCGGCTCACCGAAACAGCTGCAGGAGATCCTGTTCGGCAAGCACGGGCTGCCGGTGATCAAGAAGACGCCCGGCGGTCAGCCTTCCACCGACGAGGATGTGCTGGAGCAGCTCGCGCTCGATCACCCGCTGCCGAAATGCATCCTCGAGTACCGCGGCGTGTCGA
Organism: Burkholderiales bacterium; assembly: GCA_026125595.1. Lineage (GTDB taxonomy): Bacteria > Pseudomonadota > Gammaproteobacteria > Burkholderiales. The sequence goes on from JAHCKV010000011.1 coordinate 2,295, forward strand.
AGCTCAAATCGACGTACACCGACAAACTGCCGCGCATGGTGAATCCGGCCACGGGGCGCGTGCACACCACGTACTCCCAGGCCGTCGCGGTGACGGGTCGATTGTCCAGCAACGATCCGAATCTGCAGAACATTCCGGTGCGCACCGCGGAAGGCCGGCGTATTCGCGAAGCCTTCATCGCGCCGCCCGGCTCGGTGATCGTGTCGGCGGACTATTCGCAGATCGAGTTGCGGATCATGGCGCATCTGTCCGGCGATGCCTCGCTGCTGAAGGCGTTCGCCGAAGGCGCGGACGTGCATCGCGCGACCGCGGCGGAAGTGTTCGGCGTGCCGCCGGCCGACGTGACGAGCGAGCAGCGCCGCTATGCGAAGGTCATCAACTTCGGGCTGATCTACGGCATGTCCGCGTTCGGACTCGCCGGCAATCTCGGCATCGAGCGCGCCGCCGCGCAGCAGTACATGGATCGTTACTTCACGCGCTATCCGGGCGTGGCCGACTACATGCAGCGCACGCGGGCATCGGCGCGCGATCTCGGCTATGTCGAAACCGTGTTCGGCCGTCGATTGTCGTTGCCCGACATCCGGGCGCAGAACCAGGGCCGGCGGCAGGGTGCCGAACGCGCCGCGATCAACGCACCGATGCAGGGTACGGCCGCCGATCTGATCAAGCTCGCGATGATCCGCGTGCAGCACTGGCTCGAAACTGATCGGCTCGCATCGCGGCTCGTCATGCAGGTGCACGACGAACTGGTTCTCGAAGTGCCCGATGGGGAACTGGCTGCGGTGCGCGCGACCTTGCCCGGCCTCATGACCGGCGTCGCCGAACTCGCGGTGCCCCTGGTGGTGGATGTGGGATCCGGCCCCAACTGGGAGCAGGCGCACTGACGGCAACACCACGGGCTGCCGGGCCCGTGGCGCAAGAACGCATCAACCCTGCGGGCTGGCTTCCGGAAGCGCGGTGGGCGAAGGCGCCACGTCCTTCTGCTTGAACGACAGCCGATGCAATCGCGCATACAACCCGTCGCGCGCCAGCAGTTCGGCGTGCGTGCCGCTCTCCGCGATGGATCCGTGATCCAGTACGACGATGCGATCCGCCCTCTCGATAGTGGAGAGTCGATGCGCGATGACGATCGTCGTGCGCCCTTCCATCAGGTTCTCGAGCTCCGCCTGGATCGCACGCTCGGACTCCGAATCGAGCGCCGACGTCGCTTCGTCGAGAATCAGCACCGGGGCGTCTTTCAACAACGTCCGTGCGATCGCGATCCGCTGGCGCTGCCCGCCCGACAGCCGCGAACCATTCTCGCCGACCGGCGTCTGCAGCCCCTGCGGCATCGCGCGGATGAACTCCATCGCGTTGGCGGCTTCCGCCGCGGCGACGATTTCGGCCTCGGTCGCGTTCACACGCGAGCCGTACGCGATGTTGGCCGCGACGGTGTCGTTGAACAGCGCGACTTCCTGCGACACGAATGCGATGTTGGCGCGCAGGCTCTCCAGCGTGAGGTCGCGCAGATCGTGACCGTCGAGCAGGATGCGCCCCGCCGTCGGCTGGTAGAACCGTGGGATCAGGTTCGCGATCGTCGTCTTGCCACTGCCCGACGGTCCGACTAACGCGACCATCTCGCCGGCACGGATCGTCAACGACACCGCCTTCACCGCCGGACGATCGGCGCGGTTGTATTGCAGCGTGACATTCTCGAACACCAGTTCGCCGCGGGCACGCGGCAACTGGATCGTGCCGGTATCGGGTTCGGGTTCGCGGTCGAGCAACGCGAAGATACTCTCCGCTGCCGCGAGCCCGCGCTGCAGTTGCTCGTTGACGCCGGTCAGGCGTTTCAGTGGCTGCAGCAACAGCAGCATCGCGGTGACGAACGACACGAAACCGCCGACCGTCGTTTCGTTCGCCGCCGACTGCCGCGCCACGACCGCGATGATGAACGCCAGTGCAATGGCGGCGATCAACTGGACCAGCGATGTGTTCGCCGCCGCCGCCGCCGCGTACTTCATGCTGAACAGCCGCACGCGATTGGCCGTCGCATGGAACCGATTGATCTCGTAGTCGGCACCGCCGAAGATTTTCACGACCTTCTGGCACTCGATGCCTTCCTGCAGCACCTGGGTCGTGCTGCCCATGGCCTCCTGGACCTCGCGACCGACGCGCCGCAGCCGCCGGCTGAACAGTCGCACGATGTACGTGATGCCCGGTGCGACAACGAGCGTGATCAGCGTGAGTTTCCAGTTCAGATACAGCAGCCAGCCCAGCAGGCCGACGATCGTGATGCTGTCCTTGATGGAGATCGTCACCGCCGACGTCGCGGCGGACGTCACCTGCGTCACGTCGAAGGTGACTTTCGACACCAGGTTGCCACTCACCTGCTCGTCGTAGAAGTCCACCGGCAGCACCATGAACTTGCGGAACATGGCTTCCCGCAGTTCCATCACGACGCGATTCGCCACCCAGCTCGAGCAATAGCTTTCGATGAAGCCGGCCACGCCGCGGATCAGGAACAGCGTGACCAGCGCGACGGGCATCCACTTCATCAGGACCGGGTCCTTGTCGACGAAGGTCCCGTCGAGCAGCGGCTTCATCAAGGCCGGCAACGCGGGTTCGGTGAGCGCCGCGAGGGTCGTGCCGAGAATGCCGAGCGCGAAGACGCGCCAATGGGGGCGGACGTAGCGGAGCAGCCGGAGGTAGAGCTGGGTGCTCGTCATGGAAGAGATCATGGGCGCGGACGATAGCAGACCGGCGCCGGGCCGGGTGTCTGCCTGACCCGCGCTACGGCGCGAAGCGATACTCGGCCGTCACCAGGAACGTCTGCAGCGCGGCTGGATAGGCCGAGAACGTCTAGGCAGAAGTGGCAATTCCATAGGTGTAGTACTTCTCGCCGAATGCGTTGAGCAGACTGGTCCTGAATCTCCACGCGCCGACACTTCGACTGACCACCAGATCGACGAGGGTATAGGCCGGGATCTTGCGATCGAAGGTGTTGGCCTGGTCGTTATCGTAACGCTGCTCGCCGACATATCGGATCGTAGCGGCAAACAGCATTCTTTCGTTCATCTGCCAGGAGACGGTAGCGTTGGCCTTATGCCTCGGGACCAACGGCACCTCTTTTTCAGAGACTGCGATGCAAAGCGTTGAAGGCGCCTTCGCGGAACTCGGCCTCTGCATACGTATAGTTGGCGGAGATCGACCAAGCCTGTCCGAAACTCATGGCACCGTCGAGTTCGACACCTTGCCGTCGGGTCGGTGGCAGATTGATGTTCTGACCAGCGGGCGGAATCAGGATCGATGAGAGATACAGGATCTCGTTGTCGAGTTTAGATTGGTAGAACGAAACACGAAGCCGTCGATTCGAGTCGGTCCAATCAAACCCGACTTCGCGATCACGCGAGGTTTGTGGCTTCAACAGCCCGGGTGCGAAAAGATTCTCCTCGGCAGCAGGTACGCGGAAACTCGTGCCGATACGACCGTACAGAGCCAGACCAACCGTAAGTGGTTGCCGCAGCGCCAGCTCACCAGCTTTCAGGTTATCGCGGTCGTTCTGTTCGGTTCCGCTGTCGAAAGCTGTGGGCCCCCGCTGAAAATCCGTGCGCACCCGCTGCCAACGACCGCCGAAAGTCGCCACCGTCCGCCAGGGCAATTCGAGTGTGTTCTGCAGATATCCAGCAGCGTTCTCCAGCTCGTAGCGATTCTGCGAATTGGAGAACGTGTTGTCGCTGTTGTAGTCCCAGCTGTCCCAATCAGCACCGACGATCAACGTGTTGTTCATCGCGCCGAACGAAAAAGGGAAACGCAGACGGGGAGAGATCGAATTGACACGTCCATTGCTGGAATTGAATCCACCACCGAAGTTGGCGTAATACGCCCGCGAGCGACGCTCGCGATGCCCCACGTCGATGCTGAAATCGCCGAACCCGAAGCTCTGCGTCGTGCCGAGCACGACGCGCGACGACTGCAACGAAGCATAGTTGTCCGGCTCGGAGGTGCCGCGGCGGTCGGTCTGCAGTTGCTGCTCGGTGCGCGGGCCCGGCAGCCTCAGATCCTGATCGCCCGCCGAAAACTTGAGCGTCACCGGACCCCGGTCGCCGAACCAGGCCAGCTCACCATTCACGTTCTCCTGGCGCAGATCGTTGTTGCGTCGGTAGTTGTCGGAATCCAGTCGGCTGATCTGAAACGATGCGCCGAGCTGATCGGATCCGACGGAGAATCCGGCACCGGCCCCGAACGTGCCGTAGTTGCCGGCCGTCGCCCGCACGTCCGCGGATCGATCTCCGGCCGCGGGACCTCGCGTGATGACGTTGATCGTGCCGCCCGTCGCACCGCTGCCGTACAGCACGGCGCCGCTGCCGCGCTGGATCTCGATCCGCTCGACCGAACCGAGGGAGATCGCCGCGAGATCGGCGGGCACCAGCTCGTTCTCGGAAATCCGCTGCCCGTTGAGCAAGATCAACGTGTTCTGGTCACCGGTGGCGCCGAACCCACGCAGGTCGATCTGACGATTCGGACTGCCGAACGCGTCACGAACGGTCACCCCCGCCTGAAGCGCCAGAACTTCCGGCAGCGTCTGGGCGCCGCTCGCGCGAATGTCTTCAGGTGTGATGACTTGAAGGCCGACCGGCAGTCGCTTCGAATCCTGAGCGAAACGATTGGCAGTGACCACGACGTCGGGCGCAGATAGCGCCGCAACTCTTTCCTGCGCGATCGCATCGACCGGCGCGAGGCCGGATGCTACGATCGCCAGGATCGTTAGGCGGAACGGCTGCATGAATCCGGTTCCTTTCGGGGCGTACCCACCGTACGCCATGGCACGAATCGGCGAAGAACCGGAAACTCAGCCACGCAACCGAAGGCGGGCCGCGAACGAACCCGCACCGGCAGCCGCCACCCGCGGACTCGCACCGAAATGAACGTCCGGGGCCGGTATCCGGGCTCGCGAGCATGAAGCATCCATCCTCGCCTACCGTTGCGGGGGCAGCACGGGAATTGCGTCGACTTCGTCGTGTCATCGGCGCGCACCCGTTTCCCGTTCAACCCGGCCGACGACATCGGCGCGGGCACCTCGAACGAAGCCGGATTCTAGCCGTCCCATGCCGCAGAGCCATAGGCACGCTCCAGTTCGGTGCCCGTGGTCATGTGCCTCATGAAATCCGGAACGCCGCCGTAAATTGTTGCGACGTTGGATTCGGAACATGCCCTAACCGTTGACTACTAAGTATTTTTGAATCATAAGATCACCACCATGGATGTCGAGCTCAACGCCTCTCGAAGAGCGGATTCAGCAGCTCATCAAGCTGGCTGAACAGTTGCGTTCGGAAAATGGCGAGCTGCGTCAGCAACTCGTCGTCACCCAGAACGAGAACAAGCTGCTGCGCGATCGTGTGACGGTGGCGCGGAGCCGCCTCGAGAATCTGGTCGGTCAGATCCCGGAGGCCGGCGACTGACGCCGGATGCCCATGAGCAAGGAAGTCAAAGCGCTGGACGTGACCATCATGGGACGCGAGTTCCGCGTCTCGTGCACGGACGACGAACGCTCCGGCCTGCTCCGCGCGGTCACCTACCTCGACCACAAGATGACCGAGATCCGCGACGAGGGAAAGGTCATCGGCACGGAACGCATCGCCGTGCTCGCCGCGCTGAACATCGCGCACGAGTTGCTGACCGCGAAGGTCACTGCGAGCGGCGTTGACCTCGGGGAGGTCAAGCGTAGAATGCAGCACATGCAGGCGACGATCGATGCGGCCATGTCCAGCCAGGACAAGCTGTTCTGAGATCGTCGCGGTGCGAAGAGATTTCCAGGCTTCGCTCCCTGCGATGTTCGCCCAGGCCGATGTTCTCTGAACCAATGCAATACGTAGCGTTGTGGCCCAGTTGGTGCCTTTGTGCGCGTCCCACGCGGACGTACCTGCGGCGCCCGGACTGCAACCACTCTTGAACCGCTCGGTTCAAGAGACCCGGCCAAACGGCATTTGCGGGGGGCACCCCATCGACGAAGAGGCGGCGCAGGCCGCCTCTTCTGTTTTTGCGGGGCTCGACATCCAGACCGGAGTGATCACCCATGCGCCACTGGCTCATGAAATCCGAACCCGATGAGGTCAGCGTCGACGACGTCGCCGCCATGCCGAAGAAGACGGTTCCATGGTTCGGCGTGCGCAACTACCAGGCGCGCAATTTCATGCGGGATCACATGCAGGTGGGCGATCCGGTCTTCTTCTATCACTCCAGCTGTCCCGAGCCCGGCATCGCCGGCATCGCGCGCGTCGCCAGCCCCGCCTATCCGGATGCGACGCAGTTCGAGAAGGGCAAGTACTTCGATGCGAAATCGACGCACGAGAATCCGCGCTGGATGAACGTGGACGTGCAACTGGTCAAGAAGATCCGTCTCGTCGGCTTGCCCGAACTGCGGGCCCATCCCGAACTCGCCGACATGACGATCCTGCAACGGGGCAACCGACTCTCCATCACCCCGGTGACGAAGGCCGAGTGGGAGTTCATCGTCGCGCTCGCAGCGAAGCCGGCACCATGACCGGGTTCGAACCCACGCTCTGGTGGGTGGTGTATCCGGCCATGGGGCTGCTCGCCGGCTTCTTCGCCGGCCTGCTCGGCATCGGCGGCGGCATGATCCTCGTGACGCTGATGGTGATTGCGTTCGATGCGCAGGGTTTCCCGGCCGACCGCGTGATGCACCTCGCGCTGGGCACGTCGATGGCGACGATCATCTTCACGTCCATCAAGAGCGCCCATTCGCACCATGCGCGCGGCGCCGTGCGCTGGGACATCATCCGCAATTCCGCTTTCGGCCTGGTCGCCGGCACGCTGATCGGCACGGCCATCGCCGACACGATGCGTTCGAAGTGGCTCGCGATCGTGTTCCTGGCGTTCGTCGTGTACTCGGCGATCAACATGATGTTCGACATGAAGCCGAAGCCGACCCGGCAGCTGCCGGGACCGGCGGGACAACAGATCGGAGCCGCCGTCGTCGGCGTGCTCTCCGCGCTGGTCGGGGCCGGCGGCGGCTTCATCACCGTGCCGCTGATGAGCCTGTGCAACGTACCGCTGCGTCAATGCGTGGGCACGTCATCGGCGCTGGGATTGCCGATCGCGGCCGCCGGTACGATCGGCTACCTGATCACCGGCTGGGACAAGGACCATCTGCCGCCGCTGTCGCTGGGCTATATCTATCTGCCCGCGCTGATCGGCATCGTGCTCGGCACCTTCGTGACCGTGCCGCTGGGGGCGAAACTCGCGCACACGTTGCCGATCGCGAAGCTGAAGAAAGTCTTCGCCATCGTGCTGTCGATCCTCGCCGTGAAGATGATCTGGGGCTTGATGCACCCGTGACCGACGCTCGCCGCAATGCCGTTCAATCCGGCGGCGGCGCTTCGAGGAACGAGTAGATCTTCCACATGTCGTCTTCGGTCAGCTTGCCTTTCCAGGCCGGCATCTGCGTGCCCTTGCGGCCGTTCAGCACGATCCGGATGAACGCCTGCCCCTTCAGTTTCGATTTGCGCAGATTGGGACCGCGGGATCCACTGCCGGCGTGGCAGATGTTGCAGGTGCTGCGATACAGCCGCTGGCCGTCCTTGATGGCATCGGCATCACCGGAATACGGATTCTCGATGTACTGCCACTGATAGGTGTCGGCCTCCACTTTCGGGGGCTGATGGGCTTGCGCCGACGCATCGGCAAGGGTCAGGCCCTGCAGCGCGAGGGCCGTGACGAGGAAGATCGAAGTTCGCATGGTCGGGGGTCGGCGGGTGACGATCGAACGTTGCCCGCCGAACGGACGTTCAACGGGTCGGCAGCGGATCGAGCATTTCCGGGATCGCGTCCGGCTTCCACTCGCCGGCATCGGCCTTGCCGGTAGACAGACCTTCGAGCGCGAACACCCACAGCGTGTTGCCCTTCGGCGCGCTGTAGTAGAACGACGGGTCGCCGCCGAGACCCGACAGGATCGCGACGTATTGCTTGCCGCCGATCGCGTACGTCACCGGCGAAGCGTTCAGGCCGGAACCGGTCTGGAATCGCCACAGCACTTCACCGGTCTTCGCATCCGCCGCATACAGGAAGCCGAGCTGATCGCCGGTGAAGACCAGTCCGGATTTCGTCGCCAGCACGCCGGCAAACAACGGCAGCGGACTCGGAATCTCCCACAGCCATTTCTTTTTCTCGACGTCGAACGCCCGCAACCGGCCGACGGTTTCGCCGGTCCGATACATCTTGTAGTCGACGCCCATGTACACCTTGCCGGCCTCGTACTGGATGTCCTCGGGCAGGTATCCCTTCAGCGACATGGCCCACGTGTTGGTCGGCACGAAGGCAACGCGGGTATCGGGGTTGTAGGCCATCGGAAACCAGTTCGTACCGCCTTCGAGTCCCGGCACGATCGGCATCACGGTCTTCCCGTCCGACAGCGGACGCTTGTCCTCGTTGACCTTCGGTCGGCCGGTGACCGGATCCAGACCGCTGGTCCAGTTGATGCCATCCACCGTCGGCGTCGCGTACAGGAACCTGCCGTTGGTGCGATCGAGCACGTAGAAGAATCCGTTGCGATTGGATTGCAGCGCGGCCTTCACCGGCTTGCCGTCCAGCTTGATGTCGGCCAGGATCGGCGCGTTGTTGCCGTCGTAGTCCCACGCGTCGTTGGGCGTGTACTGGTAGCCCCACTTGATAACGCCCGTATCCGCATCGATCGCCAGCAGCGACGCGGTCCACAGGTTGTCGCCTTTGCGCCCGTCCGAAGTCCACGGCCCGGGATTGCTCGTGCCCCAGTACAACAGATTCAGGGCCGGATCGAACGCGCCGGTCTGCCACGTGGCGCCGCCGCCAGTCTTCCACGTATCGCCCGGCCACGAGTCATTGCCGGGTTCACCGGCGCCGGGGATCGTGTAGCTGGTCCATTTCTCGTCACCGGTCACGGCGTCGTAGGCCTTGATGAATCCGCGCACGCCGTATTCGCCGCCCGCGACACCGACGATCACCTTGCCCTTCGCAACCAGCGGCGCCCCGGTCGCGGAGTATCCGGTCTGCCAATCGGCGATGACCTTCTCCCAAGCCACCGCTCCCGTGTCCTTGTTCAGTGCCACCAGCTTTGCGTCGAGGGTCTCGACGAACACATGGTCGCCGTAGATCGCAACGCCGCGATTCACCGGGCCGCAGCACAGCACCGTGCCGAGACCTTCCGGTTCTTCCGGCGCCCACGACCACAACCGCCGACCGTTGGCGGCGTCGAACGCGAAGACGTGGGCATGGGAGCCGGTCACGTACAGCACGCCGTCATGGATGATCGGGGTCGCTTCCAGCCCGTCGAGCGAGTTGAGCCCCGCCGCCCACACGGGTCGCAGGTTCTTCACGTTCGACGGTTTGATCTGCGTGAGGGGGCTGAAGCGCTGGTTGTCGTAGGTGCGCCCGTAGTTGAGCCAGTCGCCGCGACCCTTGGTCGCGAGCAGATCGGCATCGGTCGGACCGGCGGCACCGGCGATGGAAGACACTGCCGGCCCCAGCAGAAGGGGCAGCATGCATAGCATTGTGCGATTCACGAATCTCTCCTGAGTGGGACGGCGGACCGCTGTCACACCCGCTGCAGTGGGTGCGCGCGGCCTTGTTCCGCCGTCGGTAGTGTTGGGCCTCTGACCGGGCCTCTGCCGACCGTTACCGAGCCGGCGGCGGAACGATCATGCCGTCCGCCGCTGTTCCACCGTGAAGGACTTTCGCGTCGAATCGATGCCGAGGAACCGGAAATCGACTTCCGGCCGACGACCGCTGACGAGATCCGCCAGCGCCCTACCCGATCCGCATGCATGCGTCCAACCGAGCGTACCGTGGCCGGTGTTCAGGAACAAGTTGTCGATCTTCGAGCGCCCGATCAGCGGGACGTTGCCGGGCGTTGCCGGACGCAGCCCGGTCCAGAAACGCGCCCGCGCAAAGTCGCCGGCGTTTGGAAACAACGTCGCGGTACGTCGCACGATCGCCTGACAGCGCACCCGGTTGATCTCGGTGTTCCAGCCGTTCAACTCGGCAGTGCCCGCAACGCGCAACTCATCGCCGAGCCGGGAAAACACCAGCTTGTACTCGTCATCCGTGAGGCTGACATACGGCGCTTCGGCACCGGTCACCGGCATCGTGATGGAGTAGCCCTTCGCCGGATACACCGGGATGGAAATGCCCACGTGCCGCAGCAGCAGCGGGCTGAAACTGCCCAGGGCGACGACATACGCGTCGGCCGTCAGCGTCTCTTCCCGACCCTCCGGTGTCAGCACCCGGACAGCCGCGATGCGTCCGCCCGTTTGCTCGAGCCCGCGGATGTCGACGCCATACCGGAACCGGACGCCCCGCGCTGCGGCGAGCTTCGACAACTCGTCGGTGAACTTGTATGCGTTGCCGGATTCGTCCGAAGCCGTGTACGTGCCGCCGGCAATCCGGTTCTGCATGCCGGCCAGCGCCGGCTCGATCGCGACGCATTCGGCAGCGGTCTTCAACTGCCGGTCGACGCCGAACTCGCGCATCAGTTCCGCCGGTTGCTTCGCCGCCTCGAATTCCTTGGCGTTGGTATAGAAATGCAGGATGCCTTTTTCGAGATGGTCGTACTGGATGCCGGTCTCGGCCCGCAATGCCTGCAGCGATGCCCGGCTGTAGGTGCCGAGATTGAGGATCTGGATGATGTTGTCGCGCGTGCGCGACGGCAGGCATTCGGCGAGAAACCGGATTCCCCAGGCCCACTGCGCGGGATCGGCTCGCAGCCGGAACAGCAGCGGCGCGTCTTCCTTGCCGAGCCATTTCCAGACTTTCGCCGGCGCCTGCGGATTGGCCCATGGTTCGGCGTGGCTGACGGAGATCTGGCCGCCGTTGGCGAAGCTGGTTTCGAGACCGGATCCGGGTTGCCGGTCGACCACCGTGACGTCGTGACCGGCACGGGACAGATACCAGGCCGACGCGGTGCCGAGAAGACCGCTGCCGAGAACAAGAACTTGCATGTTTCGATCACTCCTTGCGAGCCGAGCGGACGTTGAGGAAGCACGGCTCCACGACCGTGCATCACCCCTCTGTCCTTCGTACCTGAGAGATTACGGACTCGCACTGGACCGTCCTCCGCGACGGTTGCGATCCGATTGCCCCTTCGGTGGCGGATCCGCTCGAATCCGCGCTCTCCAGAGTAGCGCCCTCGTCCCACGGTACGTTTACCTGAGCGTTCACGGGTGTTTGCGCCTTCGGTGGCACCGGTCGCTGCAAAGACCGGTGCGCTCTCCCGTTGCGAGGTTGATGCGCTGCAACGAAAGTTATGCCGCGCGCCCCGTACCTGTCAATGGACCGCCGAGCGCGCCGATGATTCGGCGGATCAGGGCTTGGGCCCGAGCGCGGTGACGACGTCGGCCGGATAGGGCGTCATCGGCCCGGTCGGTGCCCAGCCGTGGTCGGCGATGGTCTTTTCGATCGTCGCGATGCGTTCGGTATCGACCGGATGGGTGCTGAGCAGCGCCGGGGGCCGGAGCTGACCGTCATGCGCCGACTGCAATCGGCGGAAGGTTTCGGCACCGCCGGCGGCATGGCCGTACGTCCTGACGAGCGCGTCGAGTCCGAGCGCATCGGCCGCCCGTTCCTGATCGCGCGAGAACGACAACGTCGTCAGCAATCCGGCGGACCCCAGTGCCTGCGACACGACGCTGCCACCGCCGGATGCGGAGACCACGGCCAACGCCATGCCGAACACCAATCCCCGGCCCATGCTGGAGATCGGATGCCGCAACCGGACATGGGCGATCTCGTGGGAGATCACCATCGCCAGCGTGTTCTCGTCGGGCATCTCGCGCATCAGCCCGCCGTAGACCACGATGTGCCCGCCCAACGTGGCGAAGGCGTTCACGGTGTCGTCGGGGAGATAATGGGCCGTGATGACCATGCCGGGCGGCAGGTCATGTCCCGCCGCCACCTTCGCCGTCACCGTCTTGACGTAATCGGATAGGACCTTCGAATCGGATCCGTCGAGCTTCTCCGCAAACGGCCCCGCCATCGCGATTTCGGTCTCGAACGGGATGAATTTCGCGACGCGTCCCGCCACCAGCATCAACAGGCCGACCACCAGCGCGATGACGACCACGAGACCACCGACGAGCCGCGCAAAATCCGCCAGCGGATGCGTGTGGCTGACGTTGATGCCGTCCGGAATCTCCGGATTCTCGTAGCTGGGCACCCGCTGCAATCCGCTCAGGCGCTGCGCAACGCCGTGCCGTATGCCATCACTTCCATCGCGCGGACGCTGTTGGGTTTGCGCCCCGGGATCGAGAACGTCTCGAACTTCACGTTGACGATCATCCGTGCGCCATGGGCTTTGGCCTCGGCCTTCATGCGCAGGACCGCTTCGCGCCGCGCCCGGTCGAGCAGCGTCTCGTAGCTCTTCAACCGGCCGCCGATGATGCTCTGCAGCCCCGAGACCACGCGCTTGAAGTAGTCGTCCGAGACCACGACGCTGCCCGACACCAGTTGCTGCGGCAGTGCTTCGAGTGTCGGCGGGAAACGCGATGCAAACAGCATCACGCCGGCGAACTCCTTCTCGCGCTTGCGGATCGATGCGTAGTGGCGTGACTCCGCGATGCGCCCGGCCACGTAGCCGATCACGATCAACGCCACGAAGATGATCAAGTCCCACATGGCGGCTATTCCAGAACCACGGCAGTGCCGTACGCGAGCAGTTCAGCGGCCCCCTGGGTGATCGACGACGTGCCATAGCGGACGTTGAGCACGGCATTGGCGCCGACCGCCTTGGCCTGCTCGACCATGCGGTTCGTGGCTTCCTCGCGGGCTTCCTGCAGCAACTCGGTGTAGCCCTTGAGTTCGCCGCCGACGATGTTCTTCAAGCCCGCCAGGATGTCCTTGCCGACATGCTTGGAGCGGACCGTGCTGCCCTGTACCAATCCCAGATGCTTCGCCACGCGCTTGCCCGGGACGATTTCCAGATTCGTGACCAGCATGCATCCTCCGTTCGACTCGGGGTGACCGGCGGCCACCCGCCCGGCCGGAAAAGCAGGGAACAGGCCAATGGAGGGAGCCCCGCGCCGCCCCCATCGCCGACGTCGCGACGCAAACGGCACGGCATAATCGACCGGCCGCACCCTCCGCCCAGCCTCCGGGAAGTACCGCGACCGTCCATGGCCCTTCTCCTCGACCTCATCAGCCAGTACGGTCTGTTGTTCCTCTTCGTGTGCATCCTGGTCGAACAGGCCGGCGCGCCCATTCCCGCCTACCCGGCACTGCTCGTGACGGGCGCCCTCGCGGAACGCGGCGAGTTTCACATCGGCGCGCTGCTGGCGACGGCGGTGCTGGCCTGCCTGATCGCCGACAGCGGCTGGTATGCCGCAGGGCGTCGCTTCGGCGGCCGCGTTTTGCGCAGCCTGTGCCGGATCTCCCTGTCGCCCGACGGTTGCGTACGACAGACCGAATCGATCTTCACGCGGTGGGGTGCACCGTCGCTGATGCTGGCGAAGTTCGTCCCCGGTTTCGCGTCGGTCGCGACGGCGATGGCCGGCTCGACCCGGGTATCGCGATCGTCGTTCCTGTTCTTCGATGCGATCGGCGCGACGCTGTGGGCCGGTCTGGCGTTGCTGCTCGGCTGGATCTTCTCTCCGGCGATCGAGGAAGTGCTGAGCATCCTGGAACAGCTGGGCAAGTGGGGCCTGCTGCTGATCGCCATCGCCCTGGGGCTGTTCGTCGCATCCAAGTGGTGGAACCGCTACCGGTTCCGGATGCAGCTGCGCATGGACCGGATCTCCGTGCAGTCGCTGGCCGAACTTCTCGACCAGGCAGACACGCGGCCGCTCATCCTCGATGTGCGTTCACCACAGGCGCAGAAGGAAGGTCGGATCCCCCATGCGATCACGCTGAACAGCGACGACTGGCCGCCCGAGCTCGATGCGCCGGAGAACGACGCGCTGGTCGTCGTCTACTGTGCGTGCCCCAACGAAGCATCCGCGGTGCTGGTCGCGAAGAAGTTGCTGGCCCGCGGCTTCCGGCGCGTGCGGCCGCTCGACGGTGGCATCGACGCGTGGCGCGACGCCGGTTTCGAAATCGTGCGGGACGACCCGTCGGCGCGTTAGGCGGTTTCAACCAGAAGCCGCGTCGCGCGCCGCACCAGCGGCAGCACCACCAGCAGCGTGGGAAACCCGATCATCCACGACAGGGCCCACGCACTCAGCCAGAGCGGCACGAAGCCCGGATGGGGGCCGACGCTGCGCAGCGTGCTGATCAGCGAGATGACGCAAGTCATGAAGATCGACAGCAGCAACGGCATCACGATGCCCGCGTAGCGTGCCGGCAGTTTGCGCAGGCCGAGAAAGGTCGGGGATTTCGGTTCGGTCATGAACGTAAGAGATCGGATGGAAGGAAGCCGCAAAGTCGGTTGGGGAAACACCGAACAAGTATCACGTGCGACCGTGGCGCTTCGGGTTCGAGGGCGAGGCGACGTCGACGACAGGGAGCGGCACTCCCTGAGGAGACGGCAACGACACCATCGGATCCGAGCGCCCGGTCCCCAATCTCCTGTCGGTGGCTGGCTCCGGCATCGCGCCTGCGTCGCGGTTCTCGTTGCCAAGGCAAGCCTTGGCCTGCCCCACCCCGCCGCTCGCCGTCATCCATGCCGGAGCTAACGCGCATCGCGAGACTTGTTCGGTATTTCCCTAGAACGCCTCGTCGCTTCCCAGATAGCGCCACTGACCCTGCGGCAGATCGCCGAGCATCACGCGGCCGATGCGCACGCGCTTCAGCCCCAGCACCCGCAGGCCCACCAGCTCGCACATGCGACGGATCTGGCGCTTGCGACCTTCGCGCAGCACGAAGCTCAACTGATCCGGGTTCTGCCAGCGCACGCGGGCCGGCAGCAACTTCCGGCCATCCAGCGACAGGCCGTGATTGAGGCGCTTCAGATCAGCGTCCGGCAACCGGCCCGGGCGCGTGTACTGCACCCGAACCAGATACTCCTTTTCGATATTGCTGTCTTCGCCGACCAGTTGCTTTGCAATGCGGCCGTCCTGCGTCAGTACCAAAAGACCGGTGGAATCGATATCCAGCCGCCCGGCCGGCACGAGATTGCGCAGCTGGCTCGGATGGAAACGGGTCGCCGAGATGTCCTGCGGCCAGCGACTGTCGGCGGACACCAGCACCACAGCGGGCTGATAACCGTCTTCGGCCTGACCACTGACGTAGCCCACGGGCTTGTGCAGCAGCACCGTGACCCGTCGGGCCTGCTCGGCGCTGGCTTCGCGCTCGACCGTGATGCGCTGGTGCGGCAACACCTTGCTGCCGAGCTGCGACACGACGACGCCGTCGACGCGCACCCAGCCGCGGCTGATCCATTCGTCGGCCTCGCGGCGCGAGCACAGTCCGAGTTCGGACATGCGTTTCGAGAGTCGGAGCGGTTCGGTCATCGGAAAGAATGCGCGGCGGAGCGTTCGGCGGATGGATCGCGATCAGGGCTTGCGACCGAGCCGCCACAATGATGTGACTTCCGCGGCTCGGGCGGCGTGCAGCGGATCGGTGGTGTCGGCGGCCTTCGGATGGCGCGGGCGGATGTCGCGTTTCTCGATCACCGCGAGTCCCGCTGCGTCGAACGCGGCCAGTAACGCTTCGCGGGTGCGCAGTCCGAGATGTTCCGCCAGGTCGGACAGCAGCAACCAGCCTTCGCCTGCCGGTTCGAGGTGCGCGGCTAGACCCGCGACGAATCCGTGCAGCATCTTGCCGTCGGGGTCGTATACCGCGTGTTCGAGCGGCGACACGGCCCGCGCCGGCACCCACGGCGGATTGCAGACGATCAGCGGTGCGCGACCTTCGGGAAACAGATCCGCTTCGATGACGTCGATGCGGTCGGACAGCGCCAGCCGCTCGATGTTGTCGCGTGCACAGATCAACGCTCGCGGATCCTGGTCGGTTGCAACGATTCGACCGATACCGCGCCGGGCCAGCACGGCTGCCAGCACGCCGGTGCCGGTTCCGATGTCGAACGCAACGGCCTGCGCCGGGTGCTCGCGGATCGCGTCGGGCAGCGGCGTTTGCGCCAACAGGTCCACATACTCGCTGCGCACCGGCGCGAACACGCCATAGTGCGGATGGATGCGCGCACCGAGCGCCTGCACTTCGACCCCTTTCTTGCGCCATTCGTAGGCTCCGATGGCCCCCAGCAATTCGCGCAGCGACGCCACGTACGGCGCTTCGGCCGGACCCCACGCTTCGGTGCATGCCTCACGCACGTCGGGCGCCCGTCGCAGCGGCACACTGTTGTCCGCATCGAACGGCAGCAACACCATGCCGAGCACACGCGCCCGCTGGGATTGCGCCTGCCGATGCAGATGGAAGTTCTCCGCTGGCGTCAGCGCCGCTTTGCGGGGCTTGCGGTCGAGGCGCCGCGCCAGCGCCTGCAGCAACTGTCGCGCGTTCTGGAAGTCGCCGCGATACAGCAACGCCGTGCCCTCGCAGGCGAGCCGATAGGCGGCATCGGCGTTCGTGCTGTCATCGACGATGGCAACGCGGCGGGGTGCGGCGGTGCCGCTTTCGGAATGCCAGCGCACCGACCACGACGCATCCCCCTCGGTCCAGGTGATCTGCGCGGATTCGGACAAGACGTGTTCCTTGGAGTGGGCGCAACGGCGGGCCGACATTATCGCGATCGGCGGCGGACTGTGCGAGATCGATGATCGATCGCGTCGAAGGCGTGGGTCCACCCGTACCGCGGACTTCAGCGCAGGCCGCCACTCTCCAGCATCACGCCCATGGGCTTGGTCGACCGGGAGGCCCGGTACGCCGGCGAACTTTCGATGGCGTGCAGAAAGGCTTCGGACGACGGCCAGTCGGACGACACGGTGCTGAGCGGCGCCAGACCGGAGAACCCGCTCGGCTCGAACAGCATCGTCACGCCGGCGTACCAATCGGTCGGCTGCCCCTCGGCATCCGGCTGCGTCACGCGGCGCAGCAGGCTCAGCTTGAAGCCCGTCGCGCAGCCCTCCGACCATCCGCCGTAGCGATACACGAGCACGTCCGGCGGCGGATCGATCGTCGACAACCCGGCCGGCGCGAAGCGGAACCAGTCGAACATCACCAGCACCATGGATTCCAGCGTCAATCCTTCCGGGTCGACGTTGCGCTGGCGCAGGAACCGCTGGAGCGCGGACAGGAGGTTATAGGTGTTCATGGTCGATAGATCGGCGGAGCGGAAGACGAGGCGTCAAGCTGCGCGCCCGCATCCCGCGGGCTTGTGGATGCGTTGCGTGGAGGCCGGATATTGCGCGAGCTTGGCGGCCGGACGGCGGGGTCGCATGACGAGCTCGCCGCCGCAGTTGGGACACTTGCCGTGCAGGACGTTCTCCGCGCAGGCCACGCAGAACGTGCATTCGAACGAGCAGATCCGGGCTTCCGTGGATTCCGGGGCAAGCGCGACATCGCAGCATTCGCAGGACGGGCGGAGTTCGAGCATGGAAACCTCCTGATGGGGACGCCCGCAGCAGAGCGCAGGCGGTAGCCCACGGATACTACTCGCAGCCGTGGCCTCCGATCACCTCCAGGTGGTGCCGGCCTGCACCGCTCCGGCGCGCCCCAGGCCGCAGCGACTCATGCTGGCCAACAGCGAAGGACTGTCACGATCGGGCAAGGCGCCCGACTTCTGGTACTCGCGATAGTCGCTGATGGTGGTGGTGACGAAAGGCTCGAACGTCGCCGCGGTCAATTCATCCAGATCGGACTGGACGCAATCGCAGAA
This sequence comes from Burkholderiales bacterium, assembly GCA_026125595.1. GTDB lineage: Bacteria > Pseudomonadota > Gammaproteobacteria > Burkholderiales. Next base: position 20,026 of record JAHCKV010000011.1, read on the forward strand.
CCGGTTGGCGTCCGATTCGGGCACGGCGCGTCCGCCGGCCGCGCGGGCGTCATCCAGAAAAACCCGGCAGAACGGTTGAAACGTCGCCTGCAGTTTCGCCACGACACAATCGGCGCCGGCATTGCGTACGAGCGTGACGGCCTGCTCTTCGGTTCCGTTGCGCAGCAACTCCGGCGTCACGCGGCCCTCGAACAACCCGCCGGTACAGGCGCAGTAGTCCTTCGAAGTGGCGAGCCCGGCGAGCCACAGCGCGACCGCCGGCGCATTCGCCGGTACTTCGGGCGGATTGTTTTCCAACTGCTCGACGCAGGAGGTTTCGATATCGCTTCGCAACTCGGCAATCGTCGCGCGCTCCGCCGGCGTGAAATCGTCGGCGTGCACGAAGCCCGCCAGCATGAACATCAGGATCGCGCCGCAGCGTCGAAGAATCACGGAAACCTCGCATCGGACGCGGGGACGCGATGGCGTCCGGCAACCATCGTCCGTATGACCGCAGCCTAACGCCAATCCGCCGGGTTCTTCCAGCGCGGCGTCACATCGACGGCAGGAACTGCGGCACCTTGCGCTCCAGCAAACGAACGAGTGCCGGCGCCATGTACTCATAGTCGTCCGGGATATTCAGGCAGATGACTCGCTTGTTCGCCAGATGCGGCCGAAACCGGCTCGTCAGCTTGTTGCGATGGGTCTTTTCCATCACGAAGATCACATCCGCCCACTCGATCAGTTCCGGCGTGAGCGGGTTCTCGGCATCGTGATTCGTGCCGGCGGAACTGCATTCGATGCCCGGGCGATTCGCGAACACCTGCTCGGCCGTCGGGCTGCGCAGGCGGTTCTGGCTGCACACGAACAGCACGTGCGTGACCGTCATGGCAGCGACTCGTCCGTGCGGATCATCGCTGGGCGATCGGCAGTTCGTAGGTCTCGACGGCCGACGAATCGGCATCGAACGGATTCAGCTCGACAGCCATCAGTTTCGCCCCGGCGGAGTAGAGCACCAGCAGGCGATCCGACCGCAGCAGGCGGGAATCCCTGAGTTCATCGGCTCCGGTCACGACGACGCGGAAGCGCTTGCCGGCAGGATCCGAGATAGCGATGGTCTTCGAATCGGCCTCGGTCAGTTGTCGATCGCCATTGGTATCGCGCTCCACCAGCGTATAGACGAAGAGTCGAACGTCCGGCGGCTTCTCATTGAATCCGCTCGCCGGAAGACCGATCGATTGGAGGAAGACACCCTCCATCGACGGCCGAAGCCAATGCGCGTTGCGGGTCGCCGGATCGACGAAGAGATAGTTGCGGACCGTACTGTCGGCGTAGCGGCTGCCGGACCCGAACGCGGGTCTATCTCCGACATTCAGGCGGGCCCGCAGAACGTCGGTTCCGGGCACGACTTCGAACGCGCCAAGCGTCGCCGCCCTGTTCTCGTCGGGGAAGACCGCCTGGGTCAATGCATCTCCGTCCTGAAACCGTGTCGAGTTCAGCATCATCACGACGGCAAACCCCAACGCAACCACGGCGAGAATCCCCGCCACCAGGATCAGCACCGCATTGATGCGCCACAGCAGCGCGAAGAAGCGTCGAGGTTTCAAAGAAAGTGACCCGTCTGGCTAGCCCAGCGATTCGAGATCGGGATTGAACACGATCTCCCAAAGGTGACCGTCCGGATCCTGAAAGTAGCCGGCGTATCCACCCCAGAAGGTTGCCTGCGCCGGTTTGACGATTCTGGCGCCCGCCGCTGCGGCCTGCTGCATGACCGCATCGACTTCCGCTTCGGAAGCGACGTTGTGGCCGAGGCTCA
>JAHCKV010000110.1 GCA_026125595.1 Burkholderiales bacterium
AGACAGCGCAGCGGGTTCGGCATGAACATCAGCCCCCAGCGGATCGTGACCGCGTCGACACTGTCGGGATTCAACAGCAGCGACTCGGCATCCATCACGCGGAACTCGATGTTCGTCACCCGCAGCGTCGCGGCTTTCTCGCGCGCGAAGGCGATCATCTCCGGAACGAGGTCGGTGCCGGCCACGAAGCCATCCGGCGCGACGCGCTGGGCTGCCGGAATCGCCGGCTCACCGGTGCCGCAGGCGATGTCGAGCACCTTGTGTCCCGGGGCCAGCTGCGCGAGATCCAGCATCCGCGCCGTGACGCCCTGAGTGGCCTCGCGCAGCGCGGCGTCGTTCTTGCGCCAGCCGGGCGCCACGGCCGTCCACGACCGCAGCTCCCGGTCCTTCAGTTCGCGGCTGTCCATCGGGTTCGGCTCTCCTGTTCGCCCGGCCGGGGACCCGGCTCCGTCGACGGTGCACTGGCGATATGCACGGTACGCGTCGGGAATGCAAATTCCACGTTCATCGCCGCGAGGCCGCGCATCAGCGCCAGATTCAACTTCTGCCGTTCGTCCATGTAGACGCCGTAACCGGAATCGAGCACGAAGAACACAACCTCGAAATCGAGCGAACTGTCGCGGAAGCCGCGGCAGTACACACGGTCGAGCCGCGGCAGCGGTTGCCCGGCGATCAGTTGCACGATCAGCCCGATGTGCCGCACCACGCCCGACGCGCTGACGACGACGAAGTCACCGACCTGGATGGCTTGTCGCCCGCGATCGACAGCGACGCGAACGGATCTCCAAGAATGTCCTGCACCGGCAGCGCGAGCGTCATCGCGAAGTGGACGAGTGCGGTCACCAGCGCCGCAGCGGCGAGGTTGATGATCACGTCACCGGGGAGATGCGCCGAGTCGAGCCAGGCGATGAGTGCTGTGTCGTTCATCTATCCCGTTCTCGATGTCTATTGCGGGGTCTCGCCGCGGACCGGTTCCTCCGGCTTGGTGTTGCCGTTGCGCGGTTGGAAATTCTTCGTCTTGACGTCGTTGGAAATCTTCGCCGAGTCGGTCTTGACGGCGTCGACGGTGCCCTTGCCGACGGCTTTGGCGGCCTGGCCGATTTCCTGTCCGACCTGTTTGCCGGCGCCGCCGATGTCGCTGCCGGCCTTGCGAAAGCCGCCCTTGACCTCCGGTGAACACGCGCCGACGGCGAGCGACGACAGCAACAGCACGAGAACGAGAAAGCGCATGGTGAGATCTCCGGATTTGACGGTGGGCGGCGGGCCGCTCGGAAGGCGAACGTTACGCCGTCCGCCGCGTTGACATCGGTGGTGCCGCGGTGCCATAAGGCAGACCACGACAAGACGGAGGAGATTCCCGCGTGAACCTCGAGAAGGTGGTTTTCGGGTTCTTCATCATCCTCGCGATGACGCTGAACTTCGGCTTCTTCACCGGCGACCCGATCGACCCGGAGCAGCACAACGTCTACGAGATGTTCGCAGCGATCGTCGTGAACCTCATCGCGACGGTGCTCAAGTTCGGTGATCGCACCCATGTGGGCGCATTGCACCTCGCCACCAGTCTCGTCGCCGATCTGCAGCTGATCGCCGGCGCGGTGGTCTGGGGTTGGGCGATGCATGCGTCGACGGTCGGCCCTTCCGCCGAAGTCACCGCAAGCGTGGTGTCACTCGCCGGCGGCGCGTTCCTCGCGAACATCGTGTCGGTCATTCTTCTCATCATCGAGACGGCGCAGTTGCGTCGTTGAGGCGGGTTCCATGAACACGCCGGTGTTCGTGGCGTTGCGCCGGATGCGCCGGCCGCTGATCGTGCTGATCGTCACCTATGCGATCGCGATCGTCGGCCTCACGCTGATTCCGGGTGTCGACGGCCAGGGCATGCCCTGGCGCATGAGCTTCTTCCACGCGTTCTACTTCGTCAGCTACACCGCCAACACCATCGGTTTCGGCGAACTGCCGCACGAGTTCTCCGACGGGCAACGGATGTGGGTAATCGTCAGCATCTACCTCACGGTGCTCGGCTGGTTCTACGCGATCGGGAACATCCTGCAACTGACCCGGGACCCGGCGTTCCGCCACGTGGTCGTGCGCTCCCGCTTCGAGCGCAAGGTGGCGGCGCTGAGCGAGCCGTTCTATGTAATCTGCGGCTACGGTGAAACCGGCAGCCAGCTGGTCGACGCGCTCGACCACTTCGACATCCGCACTGTCGTCATCGATGGCGATCCGGAGCGCGCATCGGAAGTCGAGCTGGGGCGCTTCAAGGCCGATGTGCCGACACTGACCGCTGATCTGCGCCACCCCGACACCTTGCTCGCCGCGGGGCTCGGGCATCCGCGCTGCGCTGGCGTCATCGCGCTGACCAGCGACGACGAAGCGAATCTCGCCGTCGCGGTGACGGTAAAGCTGCTGCGGCCGCGGGTGCCGGTGCTGTGCCGGTGCGAGTCCCATGAAGTCGCGAAGAACATGGCGTCGTTCGGCACCGACTACATCGTCAATCCGTTCGAATTGTTCGGCCGGAACCTGGGCATCGCGATCGATCGGCCGGGCTTGTTCCTGCTGCGCGAATGGCTGACGGCGCTGCCTGAAGAAGCGCTGACCGAACCGCGCTTTCCGCCCCGCGGGCAGTGGATTCTCTGCGGCTACGGACGGTTCGGTCGCGAGGTGGCGGAGGGGCTGGAGAAACACGGCAACACGCTGTCGGTGATCGAGCTGGATCCGCAGGCCGCCGATGAAGCGGGTGCCATGTGCGGCCGCGGCACCGAGGCCGAGACGCTGGAGCAGGCCGGCATCCGGACGGCGGTGGGCATCGTCGCCGGCACGTCGGACGACGTGAACAATCTGTCCATCGTGATGACCGCACGCGAGCTCGTGCCCGACCTCTTCGTCGTGCTGCGGCAGAACCGCCGTCGCAACGGCGTGCTGGCGAACGCCGTCGGCGCGCAGTTCGTGATGCAGCCGGCCACCGTCGTCGTGCATGCCTGCATGGCGCGCATGCTCAATCCGATGCTGGGCCGCTTCCTGCGCGCTGCGGAATCTCGCGACAACGCATGGGCGAACGAACTGGTGGCGCGCATTGCCGGCGTCATGGAAGCCCGTGCGCCGGAAACCTGGATGCTGGAAGTCGACACCGTCCACGCACCCGCGCTCGTCGCACGCATCGGGCACGGTCCGGTGGCGATCAACGTGCTGCTGCGCGACCCGCAGGACTGGACCGCCGAACTGCCGACCATCGCGCTGGCGATGGAGAGAGAAAGCGTCATCACCTTGCTGCCCGACGAAACGCTGGCACTGCAGCCGGGAGATCGCTTGTTGTTCTGTGGCCGTGGCCGCGCACGGCGCGCGCAGTTGTTTGCCGCCAACAACCCGCGCGCACTGAACTATCTGATAACCGGTTCCGACAGCGCAGGCGGCTGGCTGTGGTCTCGGTTCTCGAACGTCGAGCGCGTCGTTTGAGCGGAGGGACCAGCCGCGACGCTCCGCGGCCGTACTTGGCGATGCGTGAAGCAATCTCCGCCTCCCATGCAGCCCGGACCCCGGGATCGGTTTTGCTCACTCGAGTCGGGAAGCTCCTGCGCCAACCGCGCCCGTTGATCCTTTTTTCGTCACGCAACAGCCGAGAGGGACCGCTGACCACGATGATCCAGCCGGAGCCATGCACGGCTCGTTTGGCAAGGCCTATACGCCTTCGTACACTCCCGCGATGCCGAAGCAGAGCCATCCGACAACACCGGCAACGGTCAATGGCACCGCCCACCAGCGCTGCGCTATTGGATGGGCCACGCTCATTGCTAGAAGCAATAAGCTCCAAGCTGAGAGAGTTACGGCGGAGGGTCGGTAGCTCTCTGGTACGAAGATCAGATGGGACAATGGACCTGCGAGAGGCGCGGCGGCAATCGAGGCCACGAGGCGCCACGGCCAGCCGTAGTGTAATTTGAGATTGACCGCGATCGCCAGGCAAAGTCCGAGCCCGACGGCGCAAGTGATGGCGAAGATCCTATAGCGCCCAGAAATTGTCACTGGCCCCTAGCGCCCGCGGCTGATGGCAAGCAGGGCTGCACTCCCGTCGACTTTCCGATGCCGCGTCATCGTCTCCACCTTCGCAGCTACGAATTTGCCGCGATCATGCCTAGAAGAAATGCCACCGGCAACCAGCAGAAGTGTGGTTTTCTTCAGCTTCACGATGTTCCCTGTACGGCTTCTGCGCGTCGACTGCCTGTATCTGCCTGGAACCCATTGCGCGAGCGTCAGTCATTCTCCGGCACTGCAGTCACGTTTGGTTCGTGTGCCGTGGCTCTGACTAGAGTTGAGTGAATATGTATCAGGCCATCGAGGTATCTCGTCAGCTTCTCGTACTCCTGGTTCTGGACCAAAGATCTGATCCGCTCGTAGCTCTTTAGGTCCGTCGCCGCGTTCCTGTGCAGTTCTTCCAGGGCATGCTCGTCAGCGACGTTCCGGGCGTATAGGTAGCCACCGAGCGCGCCGATCGTGGACCCCATGAGCAGTGCAGCGGCGATCGCGAGGTGGGTATGGTGTCGCTTCACGTATTTCCCTCGAATTGCGAACTTGAATGCCCGCGGGCGTGCCCCCAGCCGCTCGCCCCTTGTTGAAGGTGGTTGGGTCAGCATGAGATCAATAGCAGACGCACCGTGTTTCCCGTTCTACGGGCTTCGCCGGTAAAGGGCCGATGTCATCAATTCTCCAAGACTTGTCGAGCGAACTGCATTGGAAACGACATTCTTCTTTCGGGGAAACACGTTCGAAGCCTACCTTTTTCAGCACCACAACCGGGACAACGGTCAGGCCGACAAAGACGGCGAAGATCAGTAGCTTCGTGCGAAGCGGGACATTCAATTACTCGGGCTCCGATACGCGCTCGGGCATCGAAAGAAGTGCAGCAAAAACGCACAGCTACCCTTCGCGGTCGGTGCACCGAAGTCAGCCCGGGCGGGATGGATATCCAAGGTGAGTCACCACCAAAGACCACTCACGATTTTCAGCACGGAGGCTTTGGACCCGCGTCCCGATTCCAATGATGCTTCTCTTCGATCCGCCTCCGATATCCAGGCTTCGTTAGCTTCCAGGCCCGCATCGATGCTTGCGGAGAGACACTCAAGGCGGTGTGACCGGTCAGCCGTAGGGGGCTTCAGGGCTTCAAAACTCATCGTCATCGTGGTCTCCGATGCGATTGCGCCGAACGGTCGATAGCTTGCCACAGCACCTGCTGGGGATGTCTGGAGCGCGGGTAAGACGCCCAACGAAGAAAACCCCGAAGCCCGTAACTTGGCGCGCGGCTAGATGTACTGTTCGAAGATCGACTTCGTCATTTCCCAGGCGATGACCTGGAAGGACTTCACCCCCGGTGTGCGGCGTCGCGTCCGGCGCGCCTGCATTTTGGCCGCCCCCGGCCGATAACATCGCCATGGTCCCGCCTCCCCGCCGCCGCTTCGGCTTCACCTTGATCGAGGTGCTGGTTTCGCTCGCCATCGTGGCCGTCCTCGCGGCGCTGGTGGCGCCGATGGTCATTGCCGCGAACAAGCGCGGCAAAGAGCAGGAGCTGCGCGTCGCGTTGCGGCAGATCCGCCAGGCCGTCGACGATTACAAGCTGGCCGCCGACCAGGGCCGGGTGCTGGTACTGCCGGGGCAGACGCGCTATCCGCCGTCGCTCGCCGCGCTCGCGACCGGTGTCGCCGATCTGCAGGACGCGCAGGGCCGGCGCATCTATTTTCTGCGGCGGGTTCCGCGGGATCCGTTTGCCGGCAACTCGCAGCAGGCGGCGGAGGAAACCTGGGGCCTGCGCAGCTCCCAGTCCGATCCCGACAAACCCGAACCCGGCGCGGATGTCTTCGACGTGTATTCCCGCTCCGACGCGATCGGCCTGAACGGCGTGCCGTACCGCCAATGGTGAAATCGCGCGGTTTCGTGCTGATGGCGTCGGTGCTGCTGGTGTTCGTCGTCGCGGTGCTGCTGGCGTTGCTGGCGCGGCTGTGGGAGGCCGATTCGCTGCGCGATCGCGAGCGCGAACTGTTGTGGGTCGGCAGCCAGTTCCGCGCCGCGCTGGTCGGCTATGCCGCCGCAACGCCGGAAGAGGCATCGCCGCTGCCCGAGCGGTTGGACGAGCTGCTGCTGGACCATCGTGTCGATCCGCCCGTGCGGCATCTGCGCCGGCTCTATGTCGATCCGATGACGGCCAAGCCCGATTGGGACGTCGTGCGCACCGAAGACGGCCGCATCCGCGGCATTCGCTCGCGGTCGAAGGCGCGTCCGCTGCGGCCCGATGGCCTGTGGCCGGAAGAGCGCGCGTTCGCGGGCGCGAAGCACTATTCCGATTGGGTATTCACGATGCCGGGCCTGCTGCCCGCGGCGGTCACTCCGCAAACTGCTGCAGATGGCGATCGGTGATGCGCTTCAGCGTGCCGTCCCGCTTCATGTCGGTCAGCGCTTCGTTGAGCGCCTTCACGGTGGTGCGCGGTGTTCCGGTGCTGCAGGCCACATACAGCGGAACATCCTTCGCGGTGTAGACCGCCTTCAGCTTCGGCCCGCCGTTCTCGCGTGACATCTTGCGTGCCGTGAACGCGCCGGTGATCCACAGATCGATCCGGTCCGGGTCGTCCTTCGGCCGGTTCAGCCGCGCCGGATTCTTGCGGTCGTCCGAGACGGAGCTGATATTGGTGACGGCGTACTGCGCGAGGTACTCGAGCTTCGCGTCACGGGTCACGCCACCGATGCGATACGGCCGCAGATCTTCCACCTTCGCGACCTTGCCGGCGAAGTCGGTCTTGCCGAAGACACCCCAGCGGTTGACGCCGATCGGGCCCACCCAATGGAACAGCTTGTCGCGGCTCTCCACCCGCGCGAGCGACAGCAGGCAGGTGTCGCGATCCTTCTGTGCGCGTTGGTAGCCCGCATCCCAGTCGGCGTGTTCGAAAGTCGCGGGCAGCTGTGCGCGCCGTGCCATCTCGGCCGTGATCTCGGGGGCCAGCCCGGCCAGCTTGCCGTTCTCGATGTAGTTGAACGGCGGATTGGTGTCGGCCACGAATGTCGTCGCGGCGGCGGGCAGGATCATCGCCGGGACGACGAGGGCGAGCAGCAGCAGGTGTCGGCGCATGGGCATCGATCCGTGGATGGAGGGTTCCACGGCATCGTATCGCCAGCACCGTCGACTGGCTACCTGCCAGGGGTCAACGGGGCACGAACACGGTGCCGCCCATCAGGCGCCGCGCGCTGCGGCTCATGACGGAGCGATCGACGAGCCACAGGGAGCCGTCCTGCCGGACTTCCGCACCGACGGTCATCACGCCGGAGGCATGACCGACGCGGACATGCGTCACGCCCGGCCGCACGGCCCGCTGCACCACCGACCCGGGCAGCGCAGCCGCCACCGACAGCGCCACCGCGCCGGTGCCGGTGTAGGCGTGGTGCAACGCGCCCATCGACAGAATCCGCGCGACGAGATCGACGGCATCGGCCGGAACGAAGCGTCCCGACGATGCCGTGAACGCCCGCGGCGGTGCGACGAACGAGAGTTTCGGCGTGGCGGGCCGATCCCGTGTTGCGCTCGCGGGGTCGGACGCGAGGCCCATGGCGACGGCGCCGGCGGCACGGATCGCTTCGCAGCGCGCCAGCAGCGCGGTGTCGCCGTTGATGCGGGGCTGCAGCTCCGTGCCGTCGAGACCGAGCGCGGCGGCATCGATGAAAACGGTCGGGTTGCCGGCGCTGATCAGCGTGGCGTCGAGCGTGCCGACATCGGGCACCGCGAGTCGGTCCACCACATCGCCCGTGGGCAGCATCGCGCCGTCCGCGCCGCCCGGATCGAGGAACTCGAGCACGATCTCGGCGCCGGGAAATGCGACACCGTCCATCGTGAATTCGCCCGTTTCGAGCGGCATGCCGTCGCGCATCGGCACGTGGGCGAGGATGCGTTTGCCGAGGTTCTCCTGCCACAGCCGCACGGTTGTGGTGCCGTCCTGCGGCGGCACGAGCCCGGCGAGCAGCGCGAACGGGCCGACGGCCGTCGTCAGATTGCCGCAGTTGCCCGACCAGTCGATCACCGGCCGGTCGATCGCGACGGCGCCGAAGCGGTATTCGACGTCGCAGTCCGGCCGGTCCGACCGTGCCACGATGACGACCTTGCTGGTGCTCGACGTGGCACCGCCGAGGCCGTCGATCTGCTTGCCGTACGGGTCCGGACTGCCGATGGCACGCAGCAGCAGTGCCTCGCCTTCGGCCGCGTCGGCGTGCAGATCGTCGCGCAGCACGAACAGCCCCTTGCTGGTGCCGCCGCGCCACCATTCGGCCGGGAGTCGTTGGATGGACATGGGGCGCGATGATGACGGTCCGGGGCTGGATTTCGCAACCGGACCGGCCCATTCTGTCGGCGACGGTCCCGTTCGAGGGCCGCGTTCACGGAGGAGAAGGCATGCACTCGCTGCTCGGAAGGCTCGCCGCGTTCGCGGCCGGCGCGCTGTTCCTCGCCTGCTGCGGGTTCGCCGCAGCCGCAGACCCGATCCGCATCGGTCTCGTCGACGAGACCACCGGTCCGCAGGCCGAAGCCGGCGTGCTCACACTGCGCGGCGTGCAGCTCGCGCTGGACGAGATCAACACCGCCGGCGGCATCGCCGGTCGTCCGGTCGAGTTGGTGGTCGAAGACAATCAGAGCACCAACCCCGGCACCGTGCTGGCCTATTCGAAGCTGATG
>JAHCKV010000111.1 GCA_026125595.1 Burkholderiales bacterium
GATACGGGCCGTCGGCGCCATACCCCGAAATCTCGCAGACGATCAGCCGCGGGAAGCGCTCGTGCAGTGCTTCGTACGAGAAGCCCATGCGGGCGGCGGCGCCCGGCGCGAGGTTCTGGATCAGCACATCGGCCTGGGGCAGCAGCTTCTCGACGATCGCGCGCGCTTCCGGCTGCTTCAGATCGAGTGTCAGGCTCTCCTTCGACCGGTTGACCCAGACGAAGTGGGACGCCTGGCCCAGCACGCGTTCGTCGTAGGCCCGGGCCGGATCACCGACGCCGGGACGTTCGATCTTGATGACGCGGGCGCCGAGGTCCGCGAGCTGGCGCGTGCAGAACGGTGCCGCGATGACGTGCTCCAGCGCCAGTACGGTGACGCCTTCCAGGGGTCGCATGCGAAATCTCTCCGAGAATTCGGCAGCGGTCGGGATTCTCGGGCCGCGCCGGGTCGCGAACTGTACCGAAGGCCGGCGGCGGACGGAATGCGCGCGCCGACAAGGGCGTCATCGCAGATTGCGAAGGCGTGACCGTCGCCGGTGCTCAGAACGACCGCGGCAGCCCCAGGATGTGCTCGGCGACGTACGACAGGATCAGGTTGGTGGAGATCGGCGCCACCTGATAGAGCCGGGTCTCGCGGAACTTGCGCTCCACGTCGTATTCGCAGGCGAAACCGAAGCCGCCATGAAACTGCAGGCAGGCGTTGGCCGCTTCCCAAGAGGCCTTGGCCGCCAGGTACTTGGCCATGTTGGCTTCGGCGCCGCACGGTTCGCGCGCGTCGAACAGCGCGCAGGCCTTGTACCGCATCAGGTTCGCCGCTTCGAGTTCGATGTGGGCTTCGGCGATCGGAAACTGCACGCCCTGGTTCTGACCGATCGGTCGGCCGAACACGATCCGCTCCTTCGCATAGGCCGTGATCTTGTCGATGAACCAGTAGCCGTCGCCGATGCATTCCGCCGCGATCAGCGCGCGTTCCGCGTTGAGGCCGTCGAGGATGTACTTGAACCCGCGGCCTTCCTGGCCGATCAGGTTCTCGGCGGGGATTTCGAGATTGTCGAAGAACAACTCGTTGGTCTCGTGATTGACCATGTTGGCAATGGGCCGCACGTCGAGGCCGTGACCGATGGCGGTGCGCAGATCCACCAGGAAGATCGACATGCCTTCCGACTTCTTCTGCACGTCGGTGAGCGGCGTCGTGCGGGCCAGCAGGATCATCAGATCGGAGTGCTGCACACGCGAGATCCACACCTTCTGGCCGTTCACGATCCAGCGATCGCCCTTCCTGACGGCGGTGGTCTTGATCTTCGTCGTGTCGGTGCCGGTCGTGGGTTCGGTGACACCCATCGATTGCAGCCGCAGTTCACCCGCCGCGATCTTCGGCAGGTACGTGCGCTTCTGCTCTTCCGAACCGTGGCGCAGCAGCGTGCCCATGTTGTACATCTGGCCGTGGCAGGCGCCCGAGTTGCCACCGCGGCGATTGATCTCTTCGAGGATCACCGAGGCTTCGGTCAGCGTGAGCCCCGAGCCGCCGTACTCCTGCGGGATCAGCGCTGCGAGCCAGCCGGCCTTCGTCAGTGCATCGACGAACGCTTCGGGGTAGCCGCGCTTTTCGTCCACCTGCCGGAAATATTCGGGCGGGAAGGTCGCGCACAGATCGGCAACGGCTTGCCGGATCTCGGCATGGGGGTCGTTCGCGTTTGTCATGCGGCCGGGTTCCTTCAACGGTGTCGGGCGAGGGTGCAGGTTCGCCTGCACCCGGGTCAACGGCAATTGCCGATCGGCAAACCGGGGCTTCGCGATGCGCGAAGACCGCCGATCACCGTCCCGGCGCGGTCAGATGATCCACCAGTCGGCGTGCCAGCGGCGGCAGCGTCGCGTAGTCGCGCACGCAGACATACATGCGGCGTTTCGCCCACGGATCGCTCAGGCGGATCAATCGCAGCTTCATCGCGGAAACGAACGTGCGCGCGGCATCGTCGGGCAGCACGCCGATACCGAGCCCGGCTTCGACCATCTTGCACAGCGGTGCGAAGCTCTTCACCTGCATGCGCAACCGCAACGGCTTGCCGGCGACGGCCGCCTGATCGGTCAGGAGCCGGGAGATTGCCGTTGCATTGTCGAGGCCGACGAAATCGTAGTCGAGCAACTCCGAGAACGACACGCGGCGCCCGCGCAGCGTGTGGGTGCGCGGCACGACCGCGACCAGATGGTCGATCCGATAGTCGAAGCGTTCCAGACCTTCCATCGGCGTGCCTTCCATCACCACGCCGACATCGGTCGCGCCTTCGCGCAGCGCCTGCACGATTTCGCCGCTCGGGCGTTCTTCCAGCGCGAACGCAACCTGCGGAAACGACTCCGAGAACGCCGCGAGATCCGGTGGAAGGAACTGGGCCGTCGCCGATGCGCTGGCCTGGATGCGCACATGGCCCTTGCGGCCTTTGGCGTATTCCGACAACTCGGCCCGCATCTGTTCGATCTGGCTCAGCACGTGTCGCGCGTGGTAGAGCGCCGCGCGGCCGGCGGGCGTCAGTTCGGCGCCGCGGGCCGTCCGGTCGAGAAGTCGGACGCCGAGCTGGCTTTCGAGTTGTGCCATGCGACGACTCGCGGCGGCCAGCGCGATGTGGCTGGCTTCGGCGGCCTTGGTGATGCTGCGCATTTCCGCCACGCGGGCGAACAACGCGAGAGACACGATATCGGGCAGCACGGCATCCCCGGGGGGAGAGTCGATGGAGCCGAAAGTGTAGTGCTTCAGCAGGCAGGGGCTTCGCGGAATGCGAACGCCACGTTGTCGACGAGCCTCCGCAGCTCTGGCCGTAGCGACCTGCGGACGACGTCGCGCCGGCAAATCGCTTCTCCGCTGCTGGCGGGCGTCCTTCGCCCCAATCCCGGCGCAGCGGACGAAGCGGCGGGCAGCCGATTCAGAATTCGGCGTCGAGTTCTTCCAGGTCGTCCGGCTCGCTGCGTGCGGCCTTCGCCCATTCCTTCATCGCCGGCAGCGCGAGGATGCGGTCGCGGTACGCCGCGCAGGCCGCGTCCAGTTTCACGTCGTAGGTGGCGAACCGCGAGCAGACGGGTGCGTACATCGCATCCGCCATCGACAGCTCGCCGAACAGATAGGGGCCGCCGTAGGCATCGAGGCATTCGCGCCAGATGGTCGTGATGCGGTCGATGTCCGCCTGGGCGCCGGCCCACACCTTGAACTTCGGGTAGTGGGCTTTCACGTTCATCGGCAGCGCGGCGCGCAGATTCGAAAACCCGGAATGCATTTCCCCACAGATGGCGCGACAGTGCGCGCGACGGGCTGGATCGTCCGGCAGCAGACCTGCCTTCGGGAATGTCTCATGCAGGTAGTCGGCGATCGCGAGCGTGTCCCACACCGTGATGCCGTTGTGCTCCAGCCGCGGCACGAGGAACGAGGGAGACAGCAGCAGCAGTTCCGCGCGGATCGACGGATCGTCGCTGGAGACCGGCTTTTCCTCGAATTCGAGTCCGGCCATCTTGCACAGCAGCCAGCCCCGCAGCGACCAGGAGCCGTAGTTCTTGCTGCTGATGGTGAGGGCGGCGGTGGGCGCCGCGCTGCTGGAGGACGACTTACGGGTCTTTGGAGGCATGGCGCTTACCGTGGCTGAGCCGCGCCGTACGGGTTCCCACGACACGCCGGATGTGTGCCATGATCGTGCGGTGCAACAAAAGATAGACCATTCTGTCTCCCAGTGCACTACCCTGAGCCGGCAGGAGAGACTTACCCGCATGATCTACCAGACTTATCAGGCGAGCACCGATTTTCTGGCGCCCCTCCGGGTGTTGGCCGACGGCATGGCGACCGCCATGCGGCAGTCGCCGATGGGCGGCGCGGGGATGATCCAGGTCATGGCGGCGGCGAGCGAGATGTTTTCCCGCTTCGAGCTGTCGCACCATCGGCCCGATTTCGCGATCCGCGGGGTCACCGTCGACCAGAAGGAATATGCGGTCGAAGAAGAAGCCGCGCTCGTGACACCGTTCGCGACGCTGCTGCGATTTCGCAAGAACGGCGGACCGGAGCAACCCCGCGTGCTGGTCGTGGCGCCGTTGTCCGGCCACTTCGCGACGCTGCTGCGAAACACCGTCGAGACGCTGCTGCCCGAGCACGACGTCTACATCACCGATTGGCACAACGCCCGTGACGTGCCGCTCGAAGCCGGCCGCTTCGGGCTCGACGAATACACCGAACATGTGATCCGCTTCCTCGAAGCGATGGGCCCCGGTTCGCATATCGTGGCGGTCTGTCAGCCCTGTGTGTCGGCGCTGGCCGCGGCGGCGCTGATGGCCGAGGACAACAATCCGGCGCAGCCGCGCAGCATGACGCTGATGGCCGGGCCGATCGACTGCCGCGTCAATCCGACCAAGGTCAACGAGCTGGCGACGAGCAAGTCGATCGGCTGGTTCGAGCGCAACCTGATCGACACGGTGCCGGGACGTTTCGCCGGCGCGGGGCGGCGCGTCTATCCCGGCTTCGTGCAGCTCAGTTCGTTCATGGCGATGAACATGGATCGCCACATGAAGGCGCACCTGCAGATGTTCGAGCATCTCGTCACCGGCGACGACGAGAAATCCGAAGCGTCGAAGAAGTTCTACGACGAATATTTCGCGGTGCTCGACCTCGCCGCCGAGTTCTATCTCGAAACGGTGCAGCGGGTGTTCCAGGAATACGACCTGCCGCGCGGTGAACTCAAATGGCGCGGCCACACGGTGAATCCGCGGGCGATCCGCCGCACGGCGCTGCTGACCGTCGAAGGCGAGAAGGACGACATCTGTTCGCTCGGCCAGACCCTCGCCGCGCAGGATCTCTGTAACGGTCTGCGGCCCTTCCTCAAGAAGCATCACATGCAGGCCGGCGTCGGTCACTACGGCGTGTTCAGCGGGCGCCGTTGGCAGAATCAGATCTACCCCATCGTCAAGAACGTCATTCTGGCGAGCAGTTGAGCGGGCCGATCGATACCGGATTTCTGCCGGCGGCCGCGCCACATCGGTTGGCGAATCGATGCAAACAAGGCGACAATCGACGCCCAATATGCATCGACGGCTGTCATCCCCACTTTCGTTGACCGCTACGATCGCCCTCGTTCTAGCGGTCCTTGCCTGCATGCCGGCATTTTCGCAACCCATGCCCGCCTCCGTGAAGGAAGATCTCGAACATCTTCGGTTGCTGGTGGAGCGCAATCCCGAACGGGATGCCGACATGCAGTTCAGGAACGGAGATCGTCGATTCCGCGCGATCGCGGGTTTCGTCATCCATGTGCCGATCGTCGAAACCAAGGAGCAGGTGGGCTTGCTTCGCCGGCCATGAGGAAGTGGCGGTGATCCGTGGCACGTCGGACACGGTGTGGGGTGACGAACACGCCAGACTCATCATCCGCGCAATCCGGTACGCGGAACGCTACAACCGCCGCCTGTTGTACCACCGCACTTTCCGGTATCCGCCGGAATGCGTGAAGAATCCGAACTGAACCCATGTCGTCGACGGTGCCCACGCACCGACCAGAATCGAAGCCGCGGCATCGACCGTCGGCTCACCGGAGGAGATCGATCCATGTCGGAGCCGCAGAAACCGCTGCCCCTCGAAGGCGTGACCGTGGTGGAGATGGGCGCGCTGATCGCCGGTCCCTACGCCGCCGGTCTGCTGGCGCAATTCGGTGCGGAAGTCATCAAGATCGAGCCGCCGGGCGACGGCGATCCGCTGCGCAAGTGGCGCAAGCTGCACGACGGCACGTCGCTGTGGTGGTATTCGCAGAGCCGCAACAAGAAGTCGGTCACGGTCAACCTGAAGTCGCCGAAAGGTCAGCAGATCGTCCGCGATCTGGTGCGCGATGCGGACATCGTCATCGAAAATTTCCGTCCCGGCGCGCTCGAAGGCTGGGGGCTCGGCTGGGACCGGCTGTCGGCGGTGAATCCCGAATTGATCATGGTGCGCGTGTCCGGTTACGGCCAGACCGGGCCGTATCGCGAGCGCCCCGGTTTCGCCGCCATCGCCGAATCCATGGGCGGACTGCGTTATCTCGCGGGCTATCCGGATCGGCCACCGGTGCGGGTGGGCGTGAGCATCGGCGACACGCGGGCGTCGCTGTACGGCGTGATCGGTGCGCTGCTGGCCATGCACCACCTGAAGGTCAACGGCGGCACCGGCCAGTTCATCGACGTGGCGCTGTACGAAGCCGTGTTCGGCGTGATGGAAAGCCTGATCCCCGAGTATTCCGCGTACGGCATCGTGCGCGAACGCACCGGGCCGAGCCTGCCCGGGATCTCGCCGTCGAGCACCTATGTCTGTCGCGATGGCGAGTACGTCATCGTCGCCGGCAACGGCGATGGCATCTTCCGGCGGTTGATGCACGCCATCGATCGCGACGACCTGGGCAGCGATCCGCGGTTGGCGCGCAATGATGGTCGGGTGCAGCACAACGATCTGATCGATGCGGCCATCGGCGGCTGGACTTCGCGGCACGACATCGACACGGTGTTGCGCATCCTCGAAGCCGCCGACGTGCCCAGCGGCAAGATCTACGACGCGGCCGACATCCATGCCGATCCGCAGTACCGGGCGCGGAACATGATCGAACCCCACGTGCTGCCCGACGGCAAGCCGGTCGATCTGCCCGGCATCGTGCCCAAGCTCTCGGCCACGCCGGGGACGACCCGCTGGATCGGTCCGGCGCTCGGGGCGCACACCGCAGAGATCCTCGGTCGGATCGGCTTCGATGCGGCCCGCATCGACGCGCTGAAGGCCGAGGGCGTGATATGAAGGCGACCTTCGACTACGTCATCGTCGGTGCCGGTGCCGCCGGCGCGCTGCTCGCCACTCGGTTGACCGAGGACGGCACCACGACGGTCTGCCTGCTCGAGGCCGGACCGGCTGACTGGCATCCGTACCTGCATGTTCCGGCGGGCTTCATCAAGGTGCTGTTCGATCCGGCCTATACGTGGCCGTACCAGACCGAAGCGACGGCGCAGATCGCCGGTCGTGCGATTCCGATTCCGCAGGGCCGCGTGCTCGGCGGTTCGACGTCGATGAACGGACTCGTCTTCAACCGCGGACAGAAGGCCGACTTCGATGACTGGGCCGCCCGTGGCAACACCGGTTGGGCCTACGACGACGTGCTGCCGTACTTCAAGCGCTACGAGAACCGGATCGGTGCCGGCGATGACCGCTACCGCGGCCGGTCGGGCGAGTTGCCGGTGACGGATATCGATTGGCGGCATCCGATCAACGAAGCGTTCATCGCCGGCGCGGTCGGCATCGGCATGCCGCGCAACGCCGACTACAACGGCGCGACGCAGGAAGGGGTGGGCTATTTCCAGCGCACGATCCACCGCGGGCGACGCATGAGCACGTCGAAGGTGTTCCTGAAGCCGGCACGGTCGCGCGCGAATCTGCTGGTGAAGACCCACGCACATGCGACGACTCTACTGTTCGACGGTCGGCGTGCCGTGGGTGTGCGGTATGCGCGGAACCGGTCGCTCGACGCGCTGCACGAAGTGCGGGCGCGGCGCGAAGTCATCCTGTGCGCCGGCGCGCTGAACACGCCGAAGCTGCTGCAGCTGTCGGGACTGGGTGCCGGCACGTTGCTGCAGAAGCTGGGGGTGCCGGTCGTGCACGACCTGCCCGGCGTCGGCGAGAACCTGACGGATCACTATTCCGTGCGGCTGGTGGCGCGCGCGAAGAACAGCATCACGATGAACGAGTTGTCGCGCGGCCCGCGCTTGTGGGCGCAGATCGCGCGGTGGATGCTCGGCCGACCGAACATCCTCGCGTTGAGTCCGTCGCTGGTGCATTTCTTCTGCCGATCGCGAACGGATCTGGACAGACCGGATCTGCAGGGTGTGTTTTCACCGGCCAGCTATCGCGCCGGCTATGTCGGCATGCTCGACGGGTTTCCCGGCATGACCTGCGGCGTGTGGTTGCACCGGCCGAAGAGCACCGGCCATGTGCGCGCACGATCCACCGATCCGTTCGCGGCGCCGCTGATCCAGCCGAACTACTTTTCCGAGGCGTCGGACCAGCGGACGCTGGTCGACGGCATCCGGATCGCGCGCCGGTTGCTGCAGACGCCGGAGCTGAGCCGGTTCGTCGATGCGGAGACGCTGCCGGGCCCGACCGTGCAGACCGATGACGAACTGCTCGATTTCGCGCGGCGCTTCGGGGTTTCGTCGTACCACGTGAACGGCACCGCGCGCATGGGGCCGGACGGCGATCGGTTTGCCGTGGTCGACGATCGGTTGCGCGTGCGCGGTGTCGATGCGCTGCGCATCGTCGATGCGTCGGTGATGCCGGTCATCCCCTCCGCCAACACGGTGGCGGCGACGATGATGATCGCGGAGAAGGCATCGGATCTGATTCGCGGACGGATGCCGTCACCAGCGGGCTGAACGGTCGATGCTCGCTGCTCACGGGCCGCGTCGATCGAACAGGTGTGGATTCCACACCACTTCCCACAGGTGGCCGTCCGGATCGCTGAAGTAGCCGGCATAGCCCCACGATTTGTCGTCGGCCCGGATCGACGGTTTGCCGCTGACGATTTCCGCGCGGTGCAACGCCGCGTCCACCGCGGCCTTGTCGGGTGCGAAGTAGCTGAAGATGCATTCGGAGGAACCGCGGTCCGCCGCAGTCCGGTTCGCCAGCGCCGTGAACTGGAAGAACTCGTCGCGGGAGATCAGCACCAGCA
>JAHCKV010000112.1 GCA_026125595.1 Burkholderiales bacterium
TGCCGTCGAAGGGCGGCGTCGCGATTCTCGGACGCAACGGCGCCGGCAAGACGACGTTGCTGCGCACGTTGGCCGGAGAACTGAAGGCCGCGCGGGGCAGTGTCCGGTTCGACGGCGTCGACTGCACGCGCGCGGCCGTCGAGCGACGCGTCCGCTACGGACTCGGCCACGTGCCCCAGGAGCACGCGGTGTTCGTCGGCCTCACGGTCAAGGAAAACCTGTTGATCGGCGCGATGGGCGACAAGACGCGGCGCAACCGGATGGACGAGATGATCACACTGTTTCCGCGCCTCGGTCAGCGGCTCGGGCAGAAGGCCGGCACGCTGTCGGGTGGGGAGCGCAAGATGCTCGCGATCAGCCGGGCGCTGCTCGGCCGGCCGCATCTGCTGATGCTCGACGAACCGACCGAAGGAGTCTGGCACGGCGTGATCGACGAGATCACCGAACGTCTCGAGCAACTGACCCGCGACATGGCGATCCTGATCGTCGAGCAGCACGTGAAGATGGCGTTGAAGGTATCCCAATACTGCTACGTCATGGACCGTGGCCACGTGGCCCTGCAGGGTCCGTCGGCCGAAATCCGGGACAACCCGGAACTCGTGCGGTTGCTCGCCCCCTAGGCGAGCACCGCGTCTCACCCCCTGTCATTCGAGAGGAGCCTCAGCATGGCTGTGCAACTGCCGACCCCGGAACAATTGCTCGACGCCGCCGATGAAGTCGGTCTGGACCTGACCGACGCCGACGTCCAGTCGTATCTCGGTCTGTTGAAACCGAACATCGACGCGTACAACGTCGTCGACAAGTTGCCGGACTATCTGCCGCCGGTGAAGTACCCCCGTACGCCCGGACAGTTCCCGTCGGCCGACGAGAACACGCACAACGCCTGGTACGTGAAGACGTCCATCAAGGGTGCGACAAGCGGGCCGTTGAAGGGCAAGAAGGTCGGCATCAAGGACAACGTGATGGTGGCCGGCGTGCCGATGCTCAACGGCAACTCGATTCTCGAAGGCTACGTGCCGGACATCGACGCGACGGTCGTCACCCGGCTGCTCGACGCCGGTGCCGAGATCGTCGGCAAGACCCATTGCGAGTCGTACTGCATTTCCGGCGGCAGCCACACCGGTGCCAAGGGGCCGGTGCACAACCCCCACAAGATGGGCTACTCCGCCGGTGGTTCTTCTTCCGGCAGCGGCGTGGTCGTGGCGCTCGGCGAGGCCGACATGGCGATCGGCGGTGACCAGGGCGGATCGATCCGGATGCCGGCATCGTGGTGCGGCATCTACGGCATGAAGCCGACCCATGGTCTCGTGCCGTACACCGGCATCATGCCGATCGAGATTTTTGTCGATCACACCGGCCCGATGACGGCGACCGTCGAAGACAACGCGCTGATGCTCGAAGTCATCGCCGGCCATGACGGCTACGACCCGCGCCAGTACGGCCCGGCGAAGAAAGTGAAGTACTCGAAGATGCTCGACGGTGGCGTCAAGGGCATGAAGATCGGCGTGCTGAAGGAAGGCTTCGGTCGGCCGGAATCGGAGGCCGCGTCCGATGCCAAGGTCCGGAAGAGCATCGAACTGTTCAAGAAGCTCGGCGCGAAGGTGGAAGAGGTTTCCGTGCCGGCCCATCTGGTGGGTGGGGCGCTCTGGGTGCCGATCGGCGCCGAAGGCCTGACGCAGACCATGCTCTACGGCGACGGCTACGGTCTGTCGCGCCCGGATCTCTACGTGACCAGCCTGATGGACAAACTGCACGGCTGGCAGGCGCGGGCCAACGAGTTGTCCGAGACGACCAAGCTGCTGGCCGTGCTGGCGACCTACATCAAGAAGTACCACGGCTCTCATTACTACGGCAAAGCGGTCAACCTGTCGCGCCGTCTGACCGAAGCCTACGATGCGGCGCTGGCGGAGTACGACCTGCTGCTGTTGCCGACGATGCCGATGAAGCCCACGCCGCTGCCGCCGGCCGATGCATCGCGCGAACTGTACTTCCAGCGCGCGCTGGAGATGATCGGCAACACCAGCCCGTTCGATCTGAGCCATCACCCGGCGATGACGTTGCCCTGCGGGATGGTCGACGGTCTGCCGATCGGTACCATGCTGGTCGGCAAGCACTACGACGAAGCGACGATCTATCGCGCGGCGTATGCGTTCGAACAGGCGGGTGACTGGAAGAAGATGTAACAGCCGCCGGGCGTCGCTCGCGACGCCTGTCGATGGGGTGTTGTTTAATCAATCGGCACCGCGATCCCGCAGGATCGCGGTGCCGATTTCGTTTCATCGGTCCGTTCGATCGGGTTCGTTCTTCCGGATCTCCCGGATGTTTGCTCCGGCGCGCATCCCCTCGGTGCCTCCCGCCGACGCACGACACGCGCTGTGTGCTTCGGATCGTGCCGAGGTGTCTGCCCGGCACGCGGCGCGACGCGATTCGCCGATCGATTACACTCGACCGCAGAATCCGGGTGACGACGACAAGACTAGGGAGAGATCATGGTGGGAGAACAACCCTCAGAACCATCTGGGCTGCCGGTGGCTGCGTCATCAACGGCTGGTGCGGCATTCCCAGTTCGGTCGCGGCGGAGAACATGGCCCAGGCGGGCTGGGATTCGACCGTGGATCTGCAGCACGGCCACGTCGACTTCCAGACCGCGGTGACGATGCTGCAGGCGATCAGCACCCGACCGGTGACCCCATTGGTGCGTCCACCCTGGAACGAGCCGGGGATCATCATGAAGCTGCTGGATGCCGGCGCGTACGGCGTCATCTGTCCGATGATCAACACGCGGGCCGAGTCACGCGAAGCCTTTGTCGGCGCGTGCCGCTATCCGCCGCAGGGTTATCGCAGCTACGGTCTGGTGCGTGCCGCGTGGTACGGCGGCGGCAATCACCTGAAGGAAGCCAACGACACGTTGGTCACGATCGCGATGATCGAGACGAAACAGGCGATCGACCATCTCGACGAGATCCTGAGCGTGCCGGGTCGCCGCGTACATCGGACCGAGCGACCCGTCGATCTCCTACGGTGTGGATCCGAACGGTGGCGTGCCCAACGACCCGATCGTGCTGGATGCGATCGCGAAGATGTTCGAGGCTTGCAAGCGCCACGGCGTCATTCCCTTGGTGCACTGCGGTTCAGACGCAGATGGCCACGGAGATGATCGCCAGGGCTTCCGGCTTGTCACCGTGCTGTACGACAACTACTCACACCGGCGCGAAAGCTGCGGTCGATGCAGTGAAGGGAGCGCGGTAGGCGAGGTCGTCGTCCCCCCATCACGGCGTGCCAGCGGACGCGGCGTACGCCGCGATCGCGACCATGTCTTCGAGCGTCATCGGCGCCACGACCGGCTTCATCAAGGCGGCACCGGCACCGTTGCGGGTGCCGTGCTGGATGTCGTAGAGCTGGCGGACGATGTAGCTGGGGGAGCGGCCGGCCAGCGCGGGGACCGGTCCCGCGCCTTTGAGGTCCGCGCCATGGCAGGTGGCACAGCCAGCGATCCGGCCATTCGCACCCGACGCGAGGAATTCGCCGCGTTTGACGCTGCCGGTGGGAACGTAGGCGATGAAGCCGGAGTCGGGATCGCGCAGCTCCGTGCGTTCCAGCACTTCCGGCACTTCGATGATGCGCGTGCCGATCGGTTCGGTGCCGCCGCCCGGCGACTCGGTCAGCATCCAGCCGCCGACCTGGGTCTTAGGCACCACATCGGTCTCGACCACGCGGATCCACGGCTGCGGCTTCAACGCCGCGAAGTACGCCGCTGCGATTCGCAGATCCTCGTCGTTGACGGCCTTGGCCGTCGCGATCATGAAGTTGATCGGCAGCGACTTCGGTTCGGAACTCTTGCGTGCGCCGGTGTTGAAGTCGTGCACCTGCTGGATGATGTACGCGGCGGGCAGGCCGGCGAGGCTCGAGTTCTCCGGCCGGCCCAGGCCGTTGGGCAGATGGCAGAAGCCGCAGGCGAACACGCCGGGCCTGGCGCCATGCTCGACGATGTCGGGCATGGGCGGATGTCCGTCGGGACGCCAGTCCGGCACCTTGAACAGATTGCGCAACTCGGTCCACGTGAAGCGGCGATCGGTGCCGGGCAACGTGTGGCGAGTGCCATCGTCGGGCGGAGTCTGCAGTCCGGGTGGATTCACCGGATAGGCCCACGGCGGCGGTGGATCCGCGGCCATCGCGGACGGCATTGCGGTCAACAACATCGCCGCAGCGAGGCGTTTCGCCCACGGGCCGACGGGCAACGGCGCCCTGCGAGTGCCGATCTGCATTCCACTGTCTCCCGCGCTGTTGTTTCGAGACCGCATCGATGGCGACCGATGCGACGATCGATGCGGTGGGCCGCTACTCTACCGGTCAAGCGGTGCGCTTGACCGGTTCCGACTCGACCAGATCCTTCAGGATCTCGCGCAGCCGCACTACGCGCATCGTCGGTTCCGACAACGCGGTGTCGACGCGCAGTTTCTCCGGTCCGGCGAGGCGCCACCCCTTGCGACTCTGCACCAGCTGGATGATCCGCCCCGGGTCGATCGGCGGGTTCGGCTTGAATGTGATCAGGATCGCCTCGGCGTGCGCATCGATGCGCACGATGCCCAGCGGTTCGGCCATCAACCGCAACCGATGGGTGTCGAGCAGCGCCTTCACCGGTGCGGTCGGGCGGCCGAAGCGATCGACCAGTTCCTCGGTCAGCGCTTCCAGTGCTTCCGCCGTTTCGCAACCCGACAGTCTCTTGTACAGCACGAGTCGTTCGTGCACGTCGGCGCAGTAGTCCGCCGGCAGCAGCG
This sequence comes from Burkholderiales bacterium, assembly GCA_026125595.1. Lineage (GTDB taxonomy): Bacteria > Pseudomonadota > Gammaproteobacteria > Burkholderiales. Next base: position 4,779 of record JAHCKV010000112.1, read on the forward strand.
TGGGCGTATGCAGATTGATTTCGACGCCGGCATGCAGCGGACCTTCCAGATCCGGTTCGAGCCCTTTCTTCAGCGACCGCACGGCGTGGTTGAGCATGTCGACATACAGGCTGAAGCCGATCTCCTGCATCTCGCCCGACTGCGAATCGCCCAGCACTTCGCCGGCGCCGCGGATTTCCAGATCGTGCATGGCCAGATAGAAGCCGGAGCCGAGTTCTTCCATCATCGTGATCGCTTCGAGCCGCTTCTTCGCCTGGGCCGTCAGGCCTTCTTCCTCCGGCGTCATCAGATAGGCGTAGGCCTGATGGTGCGACCGACCGACGCGGCCGCGCAGTTGATGCAACTGCGCCAGGCCGAAGCGATCGGCGCGATTCAGGATGATGGTGTTCGCGGTCGGCACGTCGATGCCGGTCTCGATGATCGTCGTGCACAGCAGCACGTTGAAGCGACCCTGGTAGAAGTCGTGCATCGCATGTTCGAGTTCCCGCTCCGGCATCTGGCCGTGGGCCACACGGATCCGCGCTTCCGGCAGCAGGGCTGCCAGTTTCGCTTCCCAATTGCCGATGGTCTCGACTTCGTTGTGCAGAAAGTAGACCTGGCCGCCGCGCTTCAACTCACGCAGCACGGCTTCCCGGACCAGACCTTCCGAGAAGCGCGCGACGAAGGTCTTGATCGCGAGCCGTTTCTGTGGCGCCGTTGCGATCACCGAGAAATCGCGCAGCCCTTCCAGCGACATCGCGAGGGTTCGCGGAATCGGCGTAGCCGTCAGCGTCAGCACGTCGACTTCGGTGCGCAGTTGCTTCAACCGCTCCTTCTGCCGGACGCCGAAGCGGTGCTCTTCATCGATGATCGTCAGGCCCAGATTCTTGAACTTCACGTCCTGGGACAGCAGCTTGTGCGTGCCGATCACGATGTCGATGGAGCCATTCGCGAGACCCTCCAGGGCTGCCGCCGATTCCTTTGGCGAACGGAATCGCGACAACTCGGCGAGCCGTACCGGCCATTCGGCGAAGCGGTTCGAGAAGTTCTGGAAGTGCTGCTCGGCCAGCAGGGTCGTCGGCACCAGCACCGCCACCTGCTTGCCGTCGGCGACCGCGACAAACGCCGCGCGCAGCGCGACTTCGGTCTTGCCGAAGCCGACGTCGCCGCAGATCAACCGGTCCATCGGTTTGCCCGACTGCAGATCGGTGATGACTGCTTCGATGGCGGCGGCCTGGTCGGCGGTTTCCTCGAACGGAAAGCCGGCGCGGAACGCCTCGTAGTCGTGGGGCTTCAACTGGAATGCGTGGCCCTTGCGCGCGGCGCGTTGCGCATACAGATGAAGCAGTTCCGCGGCAGTGTCGCGCACCTGTTTCGCGGCGCGGCGACGTGCCTTTTGCCAATCGCCGGAACCGAGCTTGTGCAGCGGCGCGTTCTCGGGATTCATGCCGGAGTAGCGACTGATCAGCTGCAGTTGCGACACCGGAACGTACAGCTTGTCGCCGCCTTCGTATTCGAGCAGCAGGAACTCGGCATTGCCGTCGCCGACGTCCATGCCGACGAGACCCAGATAGCGGCCGATGCCGTGGGTTTCGTGCACCACCGGGTCACCGACCTTGACCTCGGACAGGTCGCGCAGCACGTTCTCGGCCGACGTGCGTCGTTCGCGATGGCGACCGGTGCGGGCCCGGGCCGGCATGGCATACAGCTCGGTCTCGGTGATCACCGACAGCGCGTCGGCCGGCAACACGAAGCCGTCGAACAGCGGTGCGGCGGTCAGCATCAACGTTGCGGTGCCGCTCGCGAAGTCCGCGAACGTTTCGACAACCACCGGATCCAGCCCGTACTCGGTGAAGAACTCGGCCATCGTTTCGCGCCGGCCGAGGCTCTCCGCGACGATCAACGTGCGTCCGCCGGTTGCGGCCAGATGCTGTTTCAACCGGTCGAGCGGATCGGTGGCGCGGCGATCGACGGCCAGCGGCGGCAACGGTCGGGCCGGGCTGTCGGCAGCGGCGGCATGTCGGGGCAGCTCGATGCGCGCATACGGTTTCATCGAGCCGAAGAACTCGTCCTCGCGCTGGTACAGCGCATTCGGCGGCAGCAGCGGTTGATTTGCGTCGCCGCGCAGGAAGTCGTAGCGGTTCTGCGTGTCGCGCCAGAACTGCGCGATCGAACCGGCGATGTCGCCGTGCAGCGCGACCACCGTCTCTTCCGGCAGGTAATCCGTGAGCACGGCGGTCTCTTCGAAGAACAGCGGCAGGTAGTACTCGATGCCTGCCGGCGCGACGCCGTTGCTGACGTCCTTGTACAACCGGCGCTTGGACGGATCGCCTTCGAACACCTCGCGAAAGCGCTGGCGGAACAGCGTCCGGCCGGCATCGTCCATGGGGAATTCGCGGGCCGGCAGCAGCCGCACCTCGCGGACCTTGTAGATGCTGCGCTGGGTATCGACATCGAACGTGCGCAGCGACTCGATCTCGTCGTCGTTCAGGTCGATGCGGTAGGGCAGCGTCGAGCCCATCGGGAACAGATCGACGAGGCCGCCGCGATAGCTGTATTCGCCGGGGGCGACGACCTGCGACACATGCGTGTACCCGGCCATCGTCAGTTGCTTGCGGAACGCATCCGCATCGAGCTTCTGGCCCTGTTCCAGGAAGAACGTGTAGCGCGCGAGGTAGGCGCTGGGCGGCAACCGCAGCAGTGCGGTGCTGACCGGCACGATCACCGCGTCGGCGGTGCGCTGGGTCAGCAGATACAGCGTCTCCAGTCGTTCCGACACGAGGTCCTGGTGCGGCGAGAAGCTGTCGTAGGGCAGCGTTTCCCAGTCCGGCATCAGGTGCACGTTCAGGGCCGGCGCGAACCAGCGCATCTCCTCGTGCAGCCGCTGGGCATCGATTGCAGTGGCCGTGATGATGGCCACGGGCCGATGGTGGGCGGCCAGCGTTGCGAGTGCGAGGGCGTCGGCCGAGCCGGCGAGCGCGGGAGCGGATCCGCGCTGACCGCGGCGGGGAACATCGAGAGGAAGAAACATCGGATCGGGTCGCCGTTGAGGGCGCGGATTATAGGCGCTGGGGCTGTCGCGTTGCCGGGCGGGGTACGGCGCCCGGATAATGCGCCCCTTCCATGACCGACATCCTTCAGCGCGATCGTTTCGTCGCCCTCGTGCCGGCCGGCGGCCGCGGCAGCCGCCTGGGCGGGACGCGTCCCAAGCAATACCTGCCGCTGGCGGGCCGGACGCTGCTGTTCCACACGCTGTCGCGGCTCGTGACGCACCCGGCGCTGTCGGCGGTGCATCTGGTGATCGCACCGGACGACGTGGACTTCGACACCTTCGATTGGCGGGAGCTGGGACCGAAGCTCGACGTGGTGCGGGCCGGCGGCGACACGCGGGCCGACAGTGTGCTGAACGGCCTGCGGGCGATTCGCGATCGGGTGGCGGAATCGGACTGGATGCTCGTGCACGACGCAGCGCGGCCCTGTGTGTCGCATGCACTGATCGACCGGCTGATCGCCACGTTGCGTGACGACGCCGTCGGTGGCATCGCCGCACTGCCGGTGGCGGATACGTTGAAGCGGGCCGATCCGGAGGTCCGCATCGGTGCCACCGTTGCCCGCTCTGGTCTCTGGCAGGCCCAGACCCCGCAGATGTTCCGCCACGCGCTGCTGCTCGAGGCGCTGGAGCGGGTGGACCGGACGACGGTCACCGACGAAGCCTCTGCCGTGGAAGCGCTGGGTCTGCGGCCGCGACTGGTGGAAGGCGACGCCGAGAATCTGAAGATCACGTACGCGCGCGATCTGCTGCTGGCGGAGAAGCTCGGCGGGTTCTGACGGGTCCTAG
>JAHCKV010000113.1 GCA_026125595.1 Burkholderiales bacterium
ATCGGCGACGACGTGCGACCGCGGCAATGGCGCCCAGGCCGGCGATCATCAACGCATAGGTCTCGGGTTCGGGCACGGCCGGGGTCAGCACATAGAGCTGCGGCGTGCTGCCGCCGATGTACTCCTCGGCCACGATGTAGATGACGCCGTTGCTGTCGATCGTCACGCCCTCGGCGTTGCCGGTGATGGCGGAAAGATCGAACTCGCTCAGCACTTGGCCGGTGCGGCTGACTTCCAGCAGCTTCGACGCTTCCTGGCTGAAGATCAGCAGGTTGTCCTGGTCCGCCGTGCCCTGCAGCGACGCGACCGTCGACAGCACCTGAATGTCCGACAGGTCGGCGACGCCGAGGGCGGGCGTGAACAGACCGGTGACCGTGCCGGTGCCGGCCGCAAAGTTCAGGCTGGCCTGATAGACGGCCTGCGGATCCTTTTCCTTGACCACAAAGAAGTCGCCCGTGCCCGGCTCGTACGAGATGCCTTCGAGGCCGATGTTGCCGATCGTCGGGCCGAGGGAGACGGATTGCAGCGTGCCGCGATTGACACTGCCACCGGCGACGTAGGTCAGCAGAAAGACATCCTGCAGGCGTTCTTCGGCGATCACGAACTGGCCGTTGCCGATGTAGGTCAGGCCTTCGGTGTCACCGAAGCCGCTGAGGCTCATCGTGCTGACTGTGGCGCCCGCGCGGGTCACTTCAACCAGTGTTTCACCTTCGTCACCGAGCACGAACATATTGCCGTTGTCCCAGTTCCACGTGACGGCGGAAGCTTCGGCGGCGGCGGGCAGCGGCAGGTTGTAGGTGGCGGTGAGCTGGTAGGTCGACAGGTCGACGCTGGTGATGGCGGCCATGGCGCTGGTGGACAGCGACAGGACAGCGCCGAGAATGGCGGTTCTTGCGAACATTGTGGTCTCCATGGATTCTTGTAGGCGATACTGCCGACGAGACCCTATGTCACGTGGGTTAAACGGTCATGACGTTGCGCGGCGACGGATACGTCCGTTCGGATCATCGGCCGACATGAAATCGTGATGAACGACGATCGGGACATATCGATGAATTCGGAAGAAGGCTTCATTCCGGTGGACAGTCACCGGGTCTGGTACCGAAAGGTGGGAACGAGTGGAACGCCGCTGCTGTTGCTGCACGGCGGCCCGGGCGCCGGGCACGACTATCTCGAGCCGCTGGGCGGTCTGGCGAGCGAACGCACCGTGGTGTTCTTCGATCAGCTCGGCTGCGGCCGCTCCGATCAGCCGGACGATCCGTCGTTGTGGCGCATCGACCGCTTCGTGCGCGAGGTCGACATCGTGCGTGCCGCCCTCGGCCTCGATCGGGTCCATCTTCTGGGGCAGTCGTGGGGCGGCTGGCTCGGCATCGAATACATGCTGACCCAGCCCGAAGGCATCGTGAGCCTCACGCTGGCCAGCACGTCGGCCAGCATCGCGCAGTTCGTGGCGGAGGCCGAGAAGCTGAAGGCAGCGCTACCGCCGGATCTCTACCGCACGATGCAGCGCTGCGAAGCCGCGGGTGACTACCGCAACCCCGACTACGAAGCGGCGGTCATGGTGTTCTACCGTCGACATCTATGCCGGCTCGATCCGTGGCCCGAGTGCGTGCAACGGAGCATCCGCAACCTCGACGGCAACGCGGTCTACGCGACCCTCAACGGCCCCAATGAATTCGTCGTCACCGGGCCGCTGAAGGATTGGGACCGCACCGATCGCCTGGGCGAGATTCGCGTACCGACACTCGTCACTGTCGGCCGCCACGACGAGATTCCACCGGTGTGCGCCGAAGTCATGCGCGACGGCATTCCCGGTGCCCGGATGGAAGTGTTCGAACATAGCGGCCACATGGCCCACGTGGAAGAGACCGAGCGCTACCTAGCGGTGGTGTCGACGTTCCTCCGGGATGTGGAGCGAGATCGGCAGTGACGTCCGGAGATGGATCTGGAGTTCAGCGAGCGGAGAGTGGACGAACAGGGAATTCGCCGATGGACATGTTGGATTGCAAGACCAGACCCCAGGCGTGCCACGGGAGCGTTGGGTGCGTCACATCCTCGGAGAGGCCGAGGACAAGGTCGACCAGGTCGAACTTTTTTAGGAGGCTGAGATGCGGATTCTGCTGATGCTGGCGATGATCGTGGTGATGGGTGCGTACGCGGCGAAGGAAGACGAGCTGCAGGGCGACTACCAGGCGCAGCGCAATCTCGCCTATGGCCACGCCACCGGCGACCAGCGCATCAAGGTCGATCGGCAGGCGGCATGCAGCTGGTATCTGCTCGTGCTGCGATCGGACAGCCCGCGCCTGCATACCGGCGATGTCGGCAACGTGCAGGTCTACTGCGCCCGGCTCGACGCCGAGACACGTCTCGAAGCCGAACGAAAAGCGAACGCGCTCTGCCGCCAGATTTACGCCGGCAAGTGACGCGGCTTCTCGCCGTCGCGCTCGCCGCCCTGCTCGTCGGCTGCGCTACGGCCCCACAGGAGCCCGCCAGCGCGCCGCAGGCTGCGGCGACAGCCGAACCCGCATCGAAGGCGGCCGCCGCGCAGCATGGCGGCGCGCAGGGCCTTCCAGCGGTTGCATCCGTGCCCCGCCACCGGCAAGCCGCGCGGCGCATGTCCGGGGTACGTCGTCGATCACATCGTGCCGCTGTGCGCGGGCGGCGCGGACGATCCGATCAACATGCAGTGGCAGGAGCGCGCGGAGTCGCACGCCAAGGGTGCGCAGGAGGGGCGTCAATGCCGCGCGCTGCGCGATCAGTCGCGCCGTGCTTACAGCAGCGACACCGAGTAGCGCCTCTTCGACGCCCACGCGCCCACGGCGAGCAATCCCAGAGTCATGAACGCCAGGCTACTGGGTTCTGGAACGGAGGGAATTGTCACATCTGAGTTGTACCAAATTCGGGCAACCCCCGCGAGTTCTCCAACGCTCCAGCGGTTGTTGGTGCGGCTGTAGACCAACGCGGCGAAGGCGGTGACCTTGTCTTCAGAGTCGACTTGCAGATCGAACACCTGGAACCAATAGTCATAACTATTCGGCAACATCCCGAAAGAGCCGTCGGTGTTGTAAGACGAAAGCGCCGCGTAGCCGTCGCGAGGAACGGAGTATCCAGGTGTTTCGTAGAGACGTCCGACTTCCATCTCAGCATCGAGCAGCGGTGAATCAGGGGCGCGGGTTGCGAAGCGGAAAGATATGAGCTGTCCGCCCCGGCCGTCTCGCACGTAGATATCTAAGGCGTCCCTGGCATTCGCGACAAAAGCAGCTTGGGCTACGAACGGGCCGTCAGCCTCCGTAATTACCGTTGTTCTAGAGTAGACCCAGGGTGCCGAGCCGCGATAGTTGCCGTCACTCGGCACCCATGTGTCTTGTTCGATTCGATTGGCCGAATAGGCGGATGTGCTGAATCCAGCGATCAGCAGCACACTCAGTGTCGCAATGACACCTTGTGCGGAAGTACGAAGTGAAGTCATGTCGTTCCTGCAGCAAGTTGGGCCACACCGCCCGAGCATTCGCCGTGCTATCCCTGATTGAGAACACATTTCGCTGCAGGTGGCGTTGCAAGTAGCTAGGCGGGCGCAATGAATGTAAGAGAGTTCGACATGAACTTGCGCGGCATACTTGTGTTGACTCCCTGCATGGCAGGGCAACATACAGCTGCAGGAGCGTGCGGAGTCGCACGCCAAGGATGCGCAGGAGCGGCGTCAATGCCGCGCGCTGCAAGTCTCGGAGTAAGGAAATCGAAGACTACTTCTTCGATCGCCTCGCCACCGCGAATCCGCCAACGGAAAGCAGACCCAATCCCATGAGTGCGACGGAACTTGGTTCGGGGACGAGCGTGAGCTGCCCGTCGACATACACCTGATACTCGGGCCAGTGCCGTATGCCCGGAGTGTTTGGCCGCCTGTCCTCAATGGTCACCCAGAAGCCAATCCCTCCCCATATGCCCTCTCCTGCGCCGTTCAATGGGCCAGAAGGCAGCTGAACGGACGTAAGCATGTCTTCGGTGCCAACGATGGTGAATCGCATCGAGTTCGGCTTGTATCCCATGAACGATTCAAGATCTGTGTTCACGAAACCTATAAACCCCGAGAAGACGGAGCGGTCCCAGCTGTCTTGAACGCTCAATATGGCATAGGCTGAAGAGACCGGAATATCCCACGTGATCGACTCGGAACCGCGAGCCCAAGTGATAGACGCGGCGTAGGGGAGATGGTATTGATAGTAGCCCGGGTCATAAATCACGGTCGGCGCTATTTCGGTCTCGTACTTGACAACAAACGTGAAGCTGTCTCCCACTGCTGCTCCGCCTCGCACTGCATCAATGGGGGAGACATAGCCGATCTCTCCTGAGTATGTCAGCGTTGCGATGACCGCGTGGGCCGACGTGGGCGCGAGCAAGACAGTTGCCGCGGCGGTGATCGAAAGCGCGAATGCAGAGGTGTGGAGGGAGGTCATCGTTCTTCTTCGCCGTAGTTGACCGTCAAGTCGGGAGCAATCCTCAAGCCATGACCGGTAAGCCACGAATTCAGAAACGAATGAGTTGTCGTCCTAATACGCACCAACCGCCGATGTTAGGTTTGTCGACAACATTTCCCGCGCAGCACATGAGCCATTGACTACGGGCTCGCGATCGACGAACAGGGGCGGGGCGACGCCGGACCGGGCAGCCCGCGTCGGTATGATGGAGAAATGAACCCCGTCATCCACCCTGCGTTGAGCGCCTGACCATGTGCGGAAGGTATGTCTCGCCCGCTGAAGCCGAGATTGAGCGCTATTGGCACATCGGCGCTCGCAGTATCCCGGATCCCTGTCAGTGGCACTTCAATAATCCCCAGCTGTGGCAACTGAATATTCCCCACCCATCGACATCGCGAAGGAGCGAGAGATGGACAAGGAAGATCAGAGGGTGGTGGCAGAGGCCGTTACCGTGCCCGTTCCAGAACGGAGCATGGAGGTGGCGGTGGTGGGCCAGGCGCGATGGGAGGCGATTCGGCACCGAGGGGCTGCGGGGCAGAGCGTGTCGGCGATCTCGCGGGAGTTGGGGCTGGACCGCAAGACGGTGAGGGGCTGGCTGAAGAGCGAGACATGGAAGCCGTACGGCCGCGAGGGGGTGCGATCGACGCTGCTCGACGCGCACCGGGAGTGGCTGAATCGGCGCGCGCCTGAAGTGGGGTTCTCGGCGCGGGTGCTGTTCCAGGAGCTGCGCGCGCAGCACGGGTTCACGGGCTGCTACGAGGTGGTGAAGGTGGCGGTGCGGCCGCTGCGCGCCAGCGCATCGGTGCGGCGGCGAATTACCCTGCGATGGCGCCAACCGAGCGCGAGGTCGAGATCCGCGATCTGGGGATCTATGACCAGTTGCTGCACGCCGCGCGGGAGCTCGCGTGATGGCTGCAGCACGCCGCCGCGCAAGAGCTGCCCTACGCCGAGTTCCTCGAACAGGTGCTCGGCGAGGAGGTCGCCGCCAAGACCAGCAAGAACATCGCGATGCGTACGGCGATGGCCCGGCTGCCTTTCGTCAAACCGCTGGAGAGCTTCGAGTTCGACTACCAGCCCTCGATCGATCGCAAGCAGGTCCAGACCCTGGCGAGCTGCCACTTCATCGAGCATGGCGACAACGTCATCGTGCTCGGGCCACCGGGGGTGGGCAAGACGCACCTGGCGGTCTCGCTCGGGCTCAAGGCCATCGGCAACGGCTATCGCGTGCTGTTCACCACGGCGGCTAACCTGATCAGTGTGCTGACCAAGGCCCACGCCGAGGGCCGGCTCGATGAGAAGCTCAAGGTCTACGCCACACCACGACTGTTGATCATCGACGAGATCGGCTATCTGCCCATCGACCGGCTCGGCGCGAACCTGTTCTTCCAACTGATCAGCCGCCGCTACGAGCGCGGACCGATGATCCTGACCAGCAACCAGAGCTTCTCGGCCTGGGGCGACGTCTTCGGCGACCGGATCATCGCCACCGACATCCTGGATCGGCTGCTGCACCACGCCGTCACGCTCAACATCCGGGGCAACTCATACCGCCTGAAAGACAAGTTCAAGGCGGGTCTCATCCGTACCAACGACAACGAAGCTTCTCAACCGGGTGGTGATATTTTGATTGCCAACACTGGGGAAAATTGAAATACCGTTGACAGCAAGAAGAATGATTGGCTCGGGGGGCGTGTCCGTGACAGATCGTTGCTCAACGACCATTCGAATCTTTCGAGATCTCCAGGGCGGCTTGCACGATCGGCCGCGCCCACTCCGGTGTCGCATGCAATGCCGCGGCGTCATCTTCCCGGGGATACGCCATTCGACCGTTCTTCAGATCCAACACCAATAGCGGATCCGGGATGGCTTGGCCCGGCTCAGCATCGACGCTGTTGTCGAACACCTGCAGACGACTCAGGTACGGCAGCAGCTTGATCAGGTTCGTCCGGGACGTGATCCAGCGCTCGCGGATCTTGATCTCGGGAATGTCGTGGCCGCCGTGAGCCACTCGCAACCGGACCCGCGCAATGTGTTGCTCCGGTGACGAGAGTCCGCAGAACAGGATGGATACGTCGTGAGTACGCGCAGCCGTCAAAAGCAGTTCCGGGATCGTGTTGGCGCCCAGTGTCGTTTCGAAGGCGAAGCTCGACCCGCTGGCGATTGCAATTTCGAGTTGCGTACGACCATGCTCCCAGGCAAGACCGTTGGCTTTGGCGACGCTCAGCCCGAACTCTGCGATCAGTGCGCGCGCATAGTCGTCCGGATTGAACCAAGCCAAGCCTTGTTCCGACAGCACCGCGCTGACCAACGAGCTCTTGCCAGCGCCATTGACGCCGGCCAGCACCACGATGAAGGGGCGTTCAGCCTTTCTCCTGGTGGTCATCAGTAGGAGGTGCCGGCCTTGGGCCGCCGCTTCGACAACTTCCCTTTGGCATCGAACAGCGCCTGCACTTTCTGACTAGCACCCGGCTCCTGCAGCACTGCCAGTCGTGCATTGAATCTTTGTGCCAGTTCATCCAGTGCCGCTTGCTCGCGCGTCCTGATCTTCTGAATCTCTTCGATCAGCTGTCGGTACCGGGAGGCATCCACCAACACCATTTCGACTTTCGTGTGATTGGTCACAGCGACGCTGCCCGACTCGCGGACCAGGCGCACCACTTCTCCCCACTTGTTTTTCACTTGAGAGGCGTTCTGACGAGGCAGTGCGTCGAGATCGGGCAACTCAGTGATCATGGCATCGTTCCTTCCGAAGATGTAATTGTGACCATAATAACCATATTTGCCACAATTGACCTCATGTCGATCGTTCTCCATGAGAAACCCTCACCCGGCGTTGAGGGCTTTTCGCTCCCTGCGCTGACGACGTCCCGCCACACTGGTTCGCCCAAGCACATCGCGGAGGCGAATCATGACCATGGCCGATCGGGACGGCAGCATCTGGCTGGACGGGGCGCTGGTGCCCTGGCGCAGCGCGACGACCCACGTGCTGACGCACACCCTGCACTACGGTCTCGGCGTCTTCGAGGGCGTGCGGGCGTATGCCACGGCGACCGGGCCGGCGATCTTCCGGTTGCGTGAGCACACGCGGCGGCTGTTCGATTCCGCGCGCATCCTGCGGCTCGAGCTTCCACACAGTTTCGATGCGATCGTCGATGCGCAGCGGGCCGTGGTTGCGGCCAACGGTCTCGACTCGGCCTACATCCGACCGCTGGTGTTTCTCGGCGCCGAGAAGATGGGCCTCGATCCGGTCGGGGCTGCCGTGCACGTGGCGATCGCGGCGTGGCCATGGGGTGCGTATCTCGGCGACGGCGCGCTGGAGCGCGGCATCCGCGTGAAGATCTCGTCGTTCGCGCGGCATCACGTGAACGTGCAGATGTGTCGCGCGAAATCGGTGTCGACGTACACGAACTCGATTCTGGCGGGCCGCGAAGCGCGGGAGAACGGCTACGACGAAGCGCTGCTGCTGGATACCGACGGCTTCGTCGCCGAGGGGGCCGGCGAGAATGTGTTCGTCGTTCGCGACGGCGTGCTCTACGAACCGGAACTCACGTCGGCCTTGGAAGGCGTGACGCGCAACTCGCTCGTGGCGCTGGCACGGGACGAAGGGCTGGAAGTGCGCGCCCGGCGCATCACACGCGACGAGTTGTACATCGCCGACGAAGTGTTCTTCACCGGTACCGCGGCAGAGGTGACGCCAGTGGTGGAGGTGGATCGGGTGAAGGTCGGCACCGGAACGCCGGGGCCGATCACGCGGCGGTTGCAGCAGCGCTTCTTCGCGGCGGTGCGAGGCGAAGACGAACGATTCGTCCATTGGCTGACGCCGGTGACGTCTGCGATGCAGCGGGCCGCATGAAGGCGACGCGGCTCGTGCGCGCTGAAACCACTGGCGTGCGACCAGTGGTCGGGACCGATGTCACGGGCCGCAGTGCGGAGGTGATTCGTCTCCGCGACGTGCGCTTCGGAAGAATCGGCCAACGGAGCGTTTCCGGGCTTGCAGCGGAG
>JAHCKV010000114.1 GCA_026125595.1 Burkholderiales bacterium
GCAGGCGAATGCGCTGGCCATGGCCGTCACCGACAAGAGCGGCGGCAGCGATGTGTCGATCGGCGTGCCGTCAGCGGACACGATGCCCATGGGGCTGCTGGCCGTGACGTTGCAGGGGCCCGGTGTCGTGCCGCTCGGTGGCGACTTCGCGGTGGCGATCGGCATGTCAGCCGCCGTGCAATCGCGCGCCGGGCAACTGACGTTGGGCTACGACCCGAAGATGCTGGAGCCGGTCGGCGTGAAGCCGATCTCGCCGGGAGTCGTCAAGTTGCCGTTCGAGGGAGGAGCCGTGCCCCGTGGCGCGCGCTTCCAGGTGATCGGTACCGCGCCGGGTCGTACCAATGTCACGGTGCAGGATGTCGAGATGATCGACAGCGGCGGATTCGCGCTCAGCGTCGATCTGCCGGCGCCGGTCAGTGTCGAGGTCAAGCCATGAAGCGTCCGGCCGATCGCGGTTTCACGCTGGTGGAACTGCTGATCACGGTCGCGATCGTCGCGGTGCTCGCCATGGGTGCGATGCCGTTCATGCAACTCGTCAATCAGCGCGCGAAGGAGCAGGAACTGCGCACCGCGCTGCGGCAGATCCGGGTCGCGATCGATGCGTACAAGAAGGCCGGTGACGAAGGCCGCATCCTGCGCAAGGCCGATGCGTCCGGCTATCCACCGTCCCTCGAAGTGCTGGTGGAGGGCGTCGACAACATCAAGACCGAGGGGCCGAAACGCTGGGTGTTCCTGCGCCGCGTGCCGCGCGATCCGTTCTTCGCGGATCGTTCGGTCGAGGCCGCCCGGACCTGGGGCCGGCGCAGCTACGACAGCCCCTGGGACAGCCCGCGCGAAGGCAAGGACGTGTTCGACGTGTATTCGCTGACGGAAGGTGTCGGTCTGGACGGCACGCCGTATCGCGAATGGTGAATCCGATGCGGCGTGGCAAGCGCGGAGGCTTCACGCTGATCGAGCTGCTCGTCGTGATGGCCGTGCTGGCGCTGCTGCTGTCCATCGCGATTCCGCGCTATTTCAACAGCGTCGACCGGTCGCGGGAAGCGGTGCTCAAAGAGAATCTGAACGTGATTCGCGAAGCCATCGACAAGTTCCACGTGGATACGGGCCGCTATCCGGGGGGCGTCGAGGACCTCGTGTCGCGCAAGTATCTGCGGCGGATGCCGATCGATCCGGTCAGCGAGCGTGCCGACACATGGGTCATCGTGCCGGCGCCGGGCGGTGACGGCGGCATGTACGACGTGAAGAGCGGCGCCGAAGGGACGGCCAGCGATGGCACGGCCTATGGGGACTGGTGACACGATGGCTGCGCTGGCACCCGCACGTCCCGGCCGCAACGATCCGTGTTCCTGCGGCAGCGGCCGCAAGTACAAGAAATGCTGCGGCTCCACCACGGCATCGCCGGCTGCCGCCGGGCCGGATGCCGACGCGCTCGCCCGCGCCGCCCTCGACCGGTTGTCGGCGGGCGATCCGGTTGCGGCCGACATGCTGGCGCGCGACGCGCTGCTGCGCGACGCCGCCCATCCCGATGCGTTGAACGTGCTCGCGATCGTTGCGTGCCGCAGCCGGCAGTTCGCCGATTCGCTGCGCTATATCGATCGAGCGCTGGAACGACAGCCGCGCTCCGCGCAACTGATCATGAACCGCGGCAACATCCTGCGCGAATCCGGCGATGCGCCGGGCGCCATCGAAGCACTGCAGCGTGCGCTGGCGCTGGAGCCCGATCTGCTGGCTGCGCAGTTCAATCTCGGATTGGCGCTGGTGGAAGCGGGCCACGACGAAGCGGCCGCCGACGCCTTTGTCCGCTCGATCGACGGACCGGTGGACGCCGACACGCTGACCGACCTGGCCGACCAGTTGCGCGGCATCCACCGCTACGACGCGATGGTCGTCGTGCTGCAGCGGGCGCTGACGCACGTTTCCGGTGAAGACCATCGGTTGCTCAACGATCTGGGCATGGGGCTGCTCGAACTCGGGCGTCCCGATCTGGCCGAGGCGCCGCTGCGGCGAGCGGTCGCAGTGCGACCCGACGTCGCGTTGCTGCATCGGAACCTGGGCACGGTCATGCTCGAGCAAGGGCGCGTCGCCGATGCGATCGCCCACGCGAACGAAGCACTGGCGCGAGACTCATCCCGGCACGAGACCCAGTGTCTGCTCGGCGCAGCGTACGGCGCGTTGCATGACGCCGATGCGGCCGACCGCCATTTCCGGGCCGCGCGGGCGATCGCACCGGACGATGCGCTGACCGACTTGCGGCACGGCATGCTGCTGCTCGCCGCCGGTGACTACGCGACCGGATTGCCGATGCTGGAGCGCCGTCTCGACGACAGCCGGATCCTGCCGTGGCAGCGACTGGCGCGGATGCCGCGCTGGCGCGGCGAACCGGTCGACGGCAAGACCGTGCTGGTGCATGCGGAGCAGGGCCATGGCGATGCATTGCAATTCGTACGTTACGTGCCGCTGCTGGCGGCGCGTGGCGCGCGGGTCCGCGTGGTGGCGCATGCTGGACTGCAACGACTGTTCACCAGTGTCGACGGCATCACGTCGCTGCATGTGCTCGGAGCACCGCTGCCCGACGCGGATTTCCATGTGCCGATGATGAGTCTGCCGCTGGGTTTCGGCACCACGCGCGACGACATTCCCGCCGCCGTGCCGTATCTGCACGCGCCGGAAGGTGCACACTCGAAATGGGCTGCACTTCTTCACGGCGCGCCGGGTCGGCGGGTCGGGCTCGTGTGGTCAGGCAACCCGGAGTACGGCACGGACCGCCGGCGCAGCCTCGGCGCCGCGCTGCTGGAACCGCTGGCCGATGTCGCCGGCGTTTCGTGGATCAGCCTGCAGAAGACGCCGCCCGGCTATCCGCTCGTCGCGGCGCCGAGCGCGTTGCGGATGCACGACTGGACCGGCGAGCTCACCGACTTCGCCGATACGGCGGGGTTGGTCGCACAACTCGATCTCGTGGTCAGCGTCGATACGTCGGTGGCCCATCTGGCCGGTGCGCTGGGCAAGCCGGTATGGTTGCTGAACCGGTTCGACACCGACTGGCGTTGGGGATGGACCGCGTCGACGACGCCGTGGTACCCGACGATGCGGATTTTCCGGCAGACGACGCCGGGCGATTGGCGCGGTGTGATCGACGCGGTGCGCGCGGCGCTCGACGACACGGTCGACGTCCGTGGAACGCCGCGGGGATGATGCCGGCGCCATGGTCCGTTTCCACCAGAACGGCTTCACGTATGTCGGCGTGCTCATCATGATCGCCGTGATGGGGTTGATGCTGGCGGGTGCCGGCGATGTATGGCGCACCAACGCGCAGCGCGAAAAGGAACTGCAGTTGCTGTTCATCGGCAACCAGTACCGCGAGGCGCTCACGTCGTATCAGCGCGGCTCGCCCGGCGCACCGGAGTATCCGAAGACGCTCGAAGATCTGCTGGAAGATCGCCGGCTGCCGATGGTGCGGCGGCATCTGCGGCGGCTGTATCCCGACCCGATGACCGGGCAGATGGATTGGGAGCTCGTCCGCGTCGGCGACCGGATTTCCGGCATCCACAGTCGATCGACCGGGCAGCCGTTCAAGAAGGCGGGCTTCGACAAGGCCGACGAAGGTTTCGAAGACGCTTCGACCTATCGCGACTGGAAGTTCGCCGCCGGTGCCGGTGAACCCAAGAAAACCGTCGCCGCCGGTGACACGTTGCCGGGCGCCACGCCACCCGTCGTCCCGCCGGTGGAACCCGAAGTGCCGCCGATCGTGATTCCGCCGGTGCCGCGCCCGCCGAACTCCGATTCGCGCTGTGAAGAACAGCGTGCGACGGACTATCAGCGATGCAACGAGCTGCGCGGCATCAATGCCACGACGGCCGACATCGCCCGCTGCAACGCGTCCGCGGTCGCCCGCTATGCCGCGTGCCAGCGCCGCCAGTCCATTCCCCCCTTGCAATTGCCGAGCAACCGATGATGCTGCGTTCCCTTCCGATGTTTCTGCTGTCGTTCGTCGCCGTGACCGTCCTGGCCCAGGACAACCCGACCGGTGCGCGAGAGCCCGGTGCGTGGCCCAACGGCGGCACCGTCTTCTCCGGCGCGCGCCGGCCGGCCGTGGCCGATCGCATGCGCAGCTTGCGACAACCGCTCAGTGATACGACCGTCGCTTCGCAACAGGACGCGGACCGCGCGCTGGTGGAAGCGGCCGAGCGGGGCGACCCTCGCGCGGTGAGCGACAAGGTCGCCGCGGGCGGCCGGCCCAACGCCCGGTTGTCCGACGGGCGCACGCCACTGGTGGCTGCAGTCGACAGCGGCAACTTCGAAGCGATGCGATTGCTGATCGACGCCGGCGCCGACGTCAACGTGAAGAACGGCATGGGTTTCACGCCGCTGGCAATGGCCGCGCTGCGTGGCCACGCGCGCATGGCGCAGCGACTGCTCGACAGCGGCGCCGTCGTCGACGTGCGGTCCGACGACGGCAGCACGCCGCTGCAGAACGCCGCGCTGCTCGGGCGCGCCGCCGTGATCCGGGTGCTGGTGCAGCGTGGTGCGCGGCTCGATGTGCGCAATCGCCAGGGTTACCCGGCGCTGATCGAGGCGGCCCGGGGTGGTCATCCGGCCGCCGTCGAGGCGCTGCTGGAAGTCGGCGCGGACCCGAACACGATGGGGCGGGATTCCCGCTCCGCGCTGTACTGGGCGGTGTACCGGCGCGACCGGGCCGTCGCCGATCTGCTGGTCAAGGCCGGCGCCGAAGTCGGAACGCTGTCGCTGGAGACGCTCGAATGATGTCGGCCGCGACACCGGACCGGTCCGTTCGGACTGTCTGCGGTGTCGCAGTTTCGCCACGTGGGTGTAACAGGAGATCTGCATAGTGGACGAGTTCCGCCGCAGCGTGTTCCGGCGCGGAGCGCCGAATTTCCTGCCATCGCCACCACCGCTGACACCGCCCACCGAGCCCCCCATGGAAGACGTCGCCACGCTCACCGACCGTGAGCTCGAACGCTTCATGCACGTCGTGCACGGGTCGTTCGAGGTGCGGCGACGCAATCAGTTCTTCCTGTGGGTGCAGGGGCAGGTGCAGAGCCTGGTGCAGCACGAAGTGATGATCTGCGCCCACGGTGACTTCTCGCGGCGCAACGTCGTGGTGGATCATTTCTCGAGCTATCCGTTGCCGGGGCAGGATGTCGAGAGCATCGCCGACCCGGACGTGGGGCTCATGGCGCAGACGGTCCGCGCGTGGCAGGAGCGCGGCGAGCGGCCGATGCTGCTCTGTACGACCGATCGTGACAACACGCTGTTCCGTCGCTTCGAGAGCGCGCTGTTCAAGCATGCGTTCCCGAATCTGCTGGTGCACGCCATGCCGGCGCTGCCGGGATGGCCGAGCGCGTACTTCGCGTTCGCCAACATGCCGCAGCCGTTGTCGGCCCGGCTCGGCTACCGCGTCGAGCTGCTGTTGCCGTACCTGCATGCGGCGTACCTGCGGATGCTGGGCAACGAAGGGCACGAGAGCTTCGGCCCGGCGGAGGCGGACCGCCTGATCACCGTACGCGAGATCGAGATCCTGCAGTGGGTGCGAGACGGCAAGAGCAATCAGGAGATCGGCGAGATCCTCGGCATCAGCCCGCTGACCGTGAAGAACCACGTGCAGAAGATCCTGAAGAAGCTGAAGGTGCAGAACCGTGCGCAGGCGGTGGCGAAAGGCCTCGCGCTGCAGCTGATCAAGACCTTCACGGTCTGATGATCTGATCGGATCAATCTCGATCCGACGTCGTCCGAATTTCTTTCGGACGATCGATTTCGCCGGTGCCGAACGGCACTTCGTCTTGATTGCGGTCAATCCAGCGTAGACCGTTCGGTTCAGTGGAATCGACTGTCGTTCGTCGGAGACGATCGGATCGTGTCGCCGGAAGAGCTTTCAGTAGTCCGACCAGCGCACGATCGATCGCGAACGTCGTAACAAGACCACAACAACCAGCCCGTACTCTGCCATCACCCGAAGAAGCGGTACTGCACGTTCGGCATCCCATCCGGAATGAGTGGACCGGACTAGACGAAACCGCCCCGTCGGCAGCAACGGTTGTCACGTGCCGCAAGCACAGTGGCGAACGGGATCCGCAGGCAACAGCGCAGGCGCGGATCCATCAGGCGGAGGTTTCATCGTCCCGTCGCGGTGACTCGGCGATGGATGGAGAAAACGAACGCATGAATTTGTTCAACAGGAGACTTACATGCAACTGAAAGCCAAACTGATTGCAGCCGCGGCTGCGACCGTCGTGTCGTTGCCGGCCTTCGCAGCCATCGCCACCGGCGGCAACGGTGAGCTGTTCTGGTCGATCTACGACGAAGTCGGTCAGCGTTCCTACGTTCGTGATCTCGGTGTCACGATCGACGACTTCCTGGCCGGTGCGGCTGCGGGCCAATCCTGGACCATCGCCAACGACGCAACGCTGGAATCGTTCCTGGCCGGAACCTCCCCGGACAATCTCGCGAATTTGGTGTGGAACATCGGAGCCATCGATTCCTCCGGCGTCAATCGCTACATCACGACGGGTGGATCGGTCCCCGATACCTACTCCAACCAGAGCATCGACAAGTTCGATGATGGTGCCGCGGCTTACGTGGGCGCGTTGAACGGCATTGCCACGCATCTCACCGAGGAAAACGGTTCCAGCATTACCACCCCCGGCGACAACGAAGCCTACTTCGCTTTTGGCTACTGGGGTTCGAACTTCGGCAACAACGCCAGCGGTATGACGAACACGGTTGGCATTGGCGGCGTCGCCGATCTGTACTACATCGCCGAATCGAGCTCCGCTTTCGCGCAGCGTTTCAATCCCGGCATCGTCGAAGTTATCGAAAGCGGCACCGGTCTGAAGTACACGGCCTACTACGCCGACGGCGCGCTGAACATCACGGCTGTGCCGGAACCCAGCACCTACGCGATGCTGGGTCTGGGTCTGCTCGGCATCGGTGCGCTCGCGCGCCGTCGCCGCAAGGCCTGAGCCGTTCCAGCCTAGCCTCCACATACATCCGTTTGCGGTGCAGTACCCCATGCGATGGCGCTTCGGCGCCGTTGCAGGGGACCCCCACGACAGGAGATTTCCATGCACGTCAAAACTCTCGCCGCCGCCTGCGCCTTCGCCTGCGCCGGCTTCGCGTCCCAGGCCAGTGCCCAGGCCATCGGTCCCTTCGATACGCCTAACCTCACGATTTACTTGGCGGGTGCCAGCGCTCCGGACAACTTCCTTGAGTCCATTGCGACCGGTATTTTCGACGCTGGCTTCATTCGTTATCAGGATGATGGCGGCACGCCCTCCGTGTTCACCGACGACGGTCGTTCCTATCGCGCGTTCTTCGGCCGCGTCAAGAACGATGCGACGATTCCCGCCGCGCTGCGC
Organism: Burkholderiales bacterium; assembly: GCA_026125595.1. Taxonomy (GTDB): domain Bacteria; phylum Pseudomonadota; class Gammaproteobacteria; order Burkholderiales. The sequence continues at coordinate 7,374 of JAHCKV010000114.1, forward strand.
GGCCAGACCGTGCTGTTCGTCAAGCGCTCCAAGGGTGGTTCGGTGTGGGGGGTCAATCCGGTGGCCCGTGCCGAACGCATCGGTACACTGAACCTCACCGCCGGCACGTGCGTCCTGAACAGCAGCATCTACCGTTGCGTCGAGAAGGGCATCGATCCGGGTCTGGCTGGGTACCTCAACCCGTCCAACGCGGGTGTGGTTCCGGACATTGGCGTATCGGACGTCGAACCGGCATTGTTCAAGGCGCCCTACAACGTCGAGTTCGGTCAATCCGCACTCACCGCGACTGAAGTGGCGCGTCTGGACGTCAAGCCGGCCAACGTGCTGATGATGGGTATCGTGGCCACCAACGCTGTGCCGGCCACGACGCACATCGGACGGACGGCCTACGGCTCGATGCTGTCGGGCTCGTATCAGGACTGGTCGCAGATCGACCCGTCGATCGCCAGTGGCAACACGCAAGTGGTGGTGTGCCGTCGCGTGCAAGGTTCCGGCACGCAGACCAGCTACAACTGGTTCTTCAACAACTTCCCGTGCCAAGGCGCGTTCTCCGGCGTGGTCGCACCACGCCGTATGGTCGACGACAGTGCCAGTGGCATCACCGGCGGCAATGGTACGCAAGGGAACCCGTTCACGATCGACCCGACTGCAGGCTATACCGTCGTGGAGAACTCGTCGTCAGGCAACGTGCGGGACTGCCTGACTCGCGCGCAGACCAACCAGCCGCACACGTTCCGTGGCGATGACGGCAACTGGTACACCATCCAGTTCAACAACAGCGGCGATCCGTTCCGCGCCATCGGCGTTCTGTCCACCGACAGCTTCAGCTCCGCCAATCCTGATGGCAACGGCTGGAGCTTCCGTCCGTTGGATGGTGCAGGTGTCTACAACATCAACACCCAAGCGTTCGCATCCGGCCCGGGCACTGGTGTCGCGCCGAGCAAGCAGAACCTGATCGACGGTAAGTACGACTTTGCCGTGGAACTGACGCTGCAGTATCGCAAGGTTGCGGTGACCAACGAGTTCGGCGACAACGTCGCGGCGCTGTCGGGTCTGAAAAAGACGTTCGCGGACTTCTTCATCGCGCGCGTTGGCAGCC
>JAHCKV010000115.1 GCA_026125595.1 Burkholderiales bacterium
ATCCAGCATTCGTTCTATCACGCGGTGTCGTTCCAGCACGTGACGGCGGGCATCGACAAGAACAAGAAGGTCGTCGCGTGGCGTCATCGCAGCGTCGCACCGTCGCTGATGTCGAACTTCATGCCGGATCCGATGCGGGAAAGCGCCCTGGAACTGGGCCTGGGCCTGATCGACACGCCGTTCGACGTGCCGAACCTGCGCCTGGAAACCGGTGAAGCGCAGTCCCACACCCGGATCGGCTGGTTCCGTTCGGTCAACAACATCCCGCACGCGTTCGCCATGCAGTCCATGGTGGCGGAGCTGGCCCACGAACTGGGCAAGGATCCGAAGGACTTCCTGCTGGAAATGATCGGCCCGGGACGGATCGTCGATCCGCGCAAGACGGTGACCAGCGAAATCTGGAACTACGGCGAACCGTTCGAGACCTACCCCATCGATGCGGCCCGTCTGCGTCGCGTGGTGGAAGTCGCCGCCAAGGAAGCCGGCTGGGGTCGCAAGCTGCCGAAGGGTCACGGCCTGGGCATCGCTGTACAGCGCAGCTTCGTGACCTACGTCGCCAGCGTCGTGGAAGTGGCCGTGGACGACAAGGGCAATGTGTCGGTGCCCCGCGTCGACACCGCCATCGACTGCGGCTTCGTGGTCAACCCGGAACGTATCCGTTCGCAGATCGAAGGGGCTGCCGTCATGGGCCTCAGCGTGGCCAAGTACACCCAGGTCACGTTCAAGAACGGCCGCGTGCAGCAGCACAACTTCCATGACTACCCGGTGCTGCGCATCGGCGAAGGCGCCATGGATGTCCGGACCCACATCATTCCGGCCACCATCGACGTCCCGTCGAGCGGCGTCGGCGAACCGGGGGTGCCGCCGTTCGCTCCGGCCTTCTGCAACGCCATCTTTGCCGCCACCGGCAAGCGGATCCGCAACCTCCCGCTGGGAGAGCAGCTGACCGCGTAAGCCCTACCGCCGAAGGCCGGACGTGGATCACGTTCCGGCCTGACGCCTGGCAGCCCGCTCCTTCGAGCGGGCTTTTTTTCGCCCATGGCCGACAGGTCGATCGGCCGCGATATCGGGGCTCGACGACGCCTGTCGATTTCCGGCCTCGAGTCGTCTACAATCCCGGCCCGCCCGGCGCAGCCTTTAGAATGATGGCCCGTCCGTGACGCCCAGCTCCGGGGGCAGCAGCGCCCCGATACCCCCGGCAGGTGACACCCGCATTACAGCGCGGCAGGTACAAGCTCCATATCGAATAGCGTGGATAACCCGGAGGCCACCGGCCCCCGAAGCCACATTTTTATAGGCGACATCATGGCCAGGCAGAAGGAACTCAAGCTCTATCGCAACATCGGGATCATCGCGCACATCGACGCGGGCAAGACGACCACGACGGAGCGGGTGCTCTATTACACGGGTCGCAAGCACCAGATCATCGACGTCCACGACACCAAGGACGGCAAGAGCAGCACGACAACCGACTACCTGGAGCAGGAACGCAAGCGCGGGATCACGATCCAGAGCGCGGCGGTCTCCACGGAGTGGAAAGGCTATCAGATCAACGTGATCGACACCCCCGGCCACGTCGACTTCACGATCGAGGTGAACCGCAGCCTGCGCGTGCTGGACGGCGCCGTGGTCGTGTTCGATGGCGTCGCGGGCGTGGAGCCCCAAACCGAGACCAACTGGCGCCTGGCGAACCAGTACAACGTGCCGCGCCTGTGCTACGTCAACAAGATGGACCGCATGGGTGCGAACTTCGCCCACTGCGTGAAGGGAATTCGTGAGCGTCTGGGCGCCAATGCGCTGCTGTGCCACGTGCCGATCGGCAGCCACGACGAGTTCGTCGGCATGGCCGACCTGGTGGCTGGTGCCGCCTACATCTGGACCGCCGAAGACAAGGACGCGGTCTGGGAAGTCGTGCCGCTCGACCAGTTGAAGAGCCGGTTCCAGTTCGCCGCCAGCTACGACAACGAATGGATCGACCGCATTCCGGAGCTCCGTCAGGAGCTGCTGGAATCGGCGTTGGCCATGGATGACGACGCCTTCATGGCGTTCATCGAGAACGGCGAGTTCGATCCCGCCGTGCTGAAGGCGTGCATCCGCAAGGGTGCGGTCAGCGGCAAGCTGGTTCCGGTGTTCTGCGGTTCGTCGTTCAAGAACAAGGGCGTCCAGCAACTGCTCGACGCCGTGGTCGACTACCTGCCCTATCCCGGCGAGAACGGCGGGATCTCCATGGTGGATCCGGACGGCAACGTCATCGGCACTCAGGAAGTGACCGACAACGCGCCCGCCCGGGCGCTCGCATTCAAGGTCATCAACGACCAGTTCGGCACGCTGACCTTCGTGCGCGTCTACTCCGGCATCATCAAGAAGGGCGACACGCTCGCCAACGTGACGCGCGGCAAGAAAGAGCGCATCGGCCGCATCGTCGAAGTGCAGGCCAACGTCACGAAGGACATCGAAGAAGTCCGCGCCGGCGACATCTGCGCCTTCGTGTCGATGAAGGAAACGGAAACCGGCGATTCGCTCTGCGATCCGGATCATCCGGCCCTGCTGGAGCGGATGCGCTTCCCCGACCCGGTCATCAGCGTGTCGGTCGAGCCGAAGACCCGGACCGACATCGACAAGATGTCCACCGCGCTCTACAAGATGGCAAAGGCCGATCCGTCGCTGCGCCTCGAAGTCGACCAGGAAACCGGTCAGACCGTGCTGCGCGGCATGGGCGAACTGCACCTGGAAGTGACCATCGACCGGATGCGTACCGAACTGGGCGTCGAAGCCAACATGGGCAAGCCCAAGGTCAGCTTCCGCGAAGCGTTCGGCAAGACGGTCGAACACATCTACACGCACAAGAAGCAGTCGGGTGGTTCCGGTCAGTTCGCCGAAGTGAAGATGATCTTCGAACCGCTGGAACCGGGCAGCGGCATCAAGTTCGTCGACGAAATCGTCGGCGGCCGCGTGCCGCGCGAGTTCATCCCGGCGGTCGAACATGCGATCCGCACCGAATCCAAGCGCGGTCAGGTCGCCGGCTATGAAGTCGTCGATTTCCAGGCCCGCCTGGTTGACGGCAAGTACCACGATGTCGACAGCTCCGCGCTCGCGTTCGAAATCGCCGGCCGCGCGTGCTTCCGCGAAGCCCATCGGGCCAGCAAGCCGAAACTGCTGGAACCGGTGATGCGCATCGAAGTCGTGACCGAATCCGAGTACCTCGGCGACATCATCGGCGACGTGAACCGTCGCCGCGGACAGGTGACGGATCAGGGCCAGAAAGGTCCGCAGGCCTTCGTGCAGGGCTTCGTGCCGCTGGCCGAAATGTTCGGCTACATCAACTTCCTGCGTTCGGCCACCAGTGGTCGTGGCACGTTCACGATGGAATTCGACCACTACGCCGAAGTGCCGGCGGGTCTGGTCGAGAAGCTGATGGAGAAGGAAGCGAAGTAACGCCGTCGTAGCAGTCCGCCGCGGCGGATTGCAACGGTCAACCACAGGCGATCCGGACCACCGGATCGCCTTTTTCTTGCACCGTCAGTTCAGCAACGTCGCGGTCAACGAGATATCCGGCACACCGGCCAGTGCCTTCGAGACCGGGCAGCCCGCCTTGGCGCCCGCGGCCAGCTTCTGGAATGTGCCCTCGTCGAGACCCGGCACCTTTGCCTGCAGCGTCAGCACGATCCGGTCGATCGTGAAGCCGTCTCCGTCCTTCACCAGTCGCACCGTCGCTTTCGTGTCCACCACTTCGGTGCTGAAGCCCGCCTGCTCACACGCGAACGAAAACGCCATCGTGAAGCAGGCCGCGTGGGCAGCTCCGAGAATCTCTTCCGGGTTCGTGCCGCGCCGATCGTCCTCGAAGCGGCTGCCGAATCCGTACGGATAGGCCTTGAGCGCATCGGTCTGGGTCGTGATCTGTCCCTGTCCCTTCTTGCCGCCACCTTCCCAATGCACGCTCGCCGTCTTTTCGATGTTCATGATCCGCTCCTTGTTCGCGATCGCTGCGGCGTCCCAGACGGGGCCGCAAGCGCGTAATGGATGAGTATGGATTCGGGCCTGCCCGCGCAGCATCGGACGGGCCCGTGCGGCATTGTGGTCGCTCGTCCTACGCTGCGCCTACCCCAGCGGAAACAGCGGGCGCTACGCAGCAGGCGCTGCCACCGCTGCGCCCGCGAGATGTTCACGCACCTGCGCCGTGATCTCGATCGAGCGGACACGGGCGGCGTGGTCGAAGAAGTGGGCTGCCACCATCAGCTCGTCGGGCTGCAGCGCATCGATGAACGTCCGCAACCCGCTGCTTACCGTCTCGGCAGATCCGACGAACGAGCACGACAGCGCATGCTCGACACCGACGCGCTCGGTCGGCGACCAGTAGGCGTCGATATCGTCGATCGGGGCCGGCACCGGCCCCGGTGTACCGCGGCGCAAGTTGACGAACGCTTGCTGCACCGACGTGAACTGATAGCGGGCTGCCGCGTCGCTGGCGGCGGCGAACACGTTCACGCCGAGCATCGCGTACGGGCGATCCAGTTGCGGCGACGGCTCGAAACGCGCGCGGTAGATCTGCAACGCCTGCTCCATGGCGTCCGGCGCGAAGTGCGATGCGAATGCGAACGGCAGACCGAGCTTCGCTGCGAGCGTCGCGCCATACAGGCTCGAACCGAGGATCCACAACGGAACGCCCAGGCCCGTGCCGGGCACGGCACGAATCTGCTGGCCCGGCTGCGCCGGCGCGAAATAGTGCGCCAGTTCCTGCACGTCGCCGGGGAAATCGTCGGTGCTGCCGAGATCCCGCCGCAACGCCCGGGCGGTCACCATGTCGGTGCCGGGGGCGCGACCCACGCCAAGATCGATTCGCCCCGGAAACAGTGACGCCAGTGTGCCGAACTGTTCGGCGATCACCAGCGGCGAGTGGTTCGGCAACATGATCCCGCCGGAACCGACGCGAATGGTCTTCGTGCCGGCCGCCACGTGCCCGATGACCACCGCGGTCGCCGCGCTGGCGATACCCGTCATGTTGTGGTGTTCGGCCAGCCAGTAGCGGCGATAGCCGAGCCGTTCCGCGTGCTGGGCGAGATCGCGCGAGTTGCGCAGGGCGTCCGCGGCCGTCGCGCCCTTCGGAATCGGCGACAGATCGAGAATGGAGAACGGAATCATCGGCGATGCTCCTGGACCGGCTGCGGGATCTGCGCGCTCACGCGGACGCGGCTTCCAGCGCCGGATAGTCGGTGTAGCCTTCGGCGCCGCCGCCATAGAAGGTCGCGGTGTCGAACCGGTTGATCGGGGCCCTGGCGGCGAAACGCGCAGGCAGGTCCGGATTGGCGAGATAGCTCTTGCCGAACGCCACGGCATCGGCGGTACCGTCGGCGAGCGCCTGTTCGGCCGTCTCGAACGAGAATTTCTCGTTGACGATGTAGGGGCCACCGAACGCCGCTTTCAGTTGCGGACCGATCGCATCGTCGCCGGCATATTCGCGTGCACACAGGAACGCGAGGCCGCGCTGGCGCGCCTGCTGCGCGACGTGCATGAACGTGGCGAGCCGGTCGGAATCACCCATGTCGTGGGCGTCACCGCGCGGCGCCAGATGCAGACCGACGCGATCGGCGCCCCAGACCGAGATGGCCGCATCGACGGCCTCGAACATCAGGCGGGCACGGTTCTCGATCGATCCGCCATAGGCATCGGTCCGATGGTTCGAGCCGTCCTGCAGGAACTGATCGAGCAGGTAACCATTCGCGCCGTGCAATTCGACGCCGTCGAAACCCGCCGCGAGGGCATTCTCCGCGCCCTGACGGAACGCAGCGACGACGCCGGGAATCTCGTCCAGCGTGAGCGCCCGTGGCGTCACGTAGGGTCGTGGCGGCTGCAGCCGGGCCACGACGCCCGCCGGTGCGATGGCGCTGGGCGCCACCGGCAACTCTCCGCCGAGCAACGACGGATCGGAGATGCGCCCCACATGCCACAGCTGCAGAAAGATGCGACCGCCAGCGGCGTGTACGCCATCGGTCACCATCTTCCATCCCGCCGTCTGTTCCTGCGACCAGATGCCGGGCGTCTGCTCATAGCCCACGCCCTGCGCCGTGACCGACGTCGCTTCGGTCAGGATCATGCCGGCCGCAGCCCGCTGCACGTAGTAGTCGCGCATCAGCGGTGTCGGCACACGCCCGTCGGCCGTGGCACGCGAGCGCGTCATCGGCGCCATGACGATGCGATTGGGCAATTCGCAGGCACCGATGCGGATCGGATCGAACAGATGGGGCATGGACACTCTCCTGGGATATCAATGGGGACCCGGCGTCGCCGCCAGTCCCCGGGTCAGCATGGCGACGACGCGCTTCAATGCGTTCTCGTCGTCGATGGATTGGTAATGGCGCACGAGCACCGGATGATGGAACCGCTCGGTGGCCTGCCAGATCTGTCGCGCGGCGCCCTGCGCATCGGTCGGTGCGAATTCGCCGGACTCGATGCCTTCCTGCACCACGCGGGCAAGGAACGCCGCGAGCCGATCGGTGTAGTCGGCGATGACCTCGGGTGCGACTTCCACCATCGCCGTGTAGCTTTGGAACACTTCCGGATCGTTGGCGAGCTTGGCGCGCTTGCACGAGAAGATCGCCACCAGCATCGCTTCGATGCGCTTGGCCGCCGTGCGACGACCTCGCATGGCCGCCTCGCAGATTGCCACCGTCTCGGCGACCCAGCGCCCGACCACCGCGTGGATGATCGCGCTCTTGCTCGGGAAGAAGCGATACACGTTGGCGTGCGACATGCCGAGGGCCTTCGCGATGTCCACCACCGTGACCTTGTCGACGCCGAAGCGGCGCAGTTGCACCTCGGCGACGGCCAGGATTTCCTCCCGCGCATCCGCCACCGATACCGCCGCCGCACCGCTCCTGCGCACCATCGATCCTCCGTCCGCGTCAGGCCGTCTTGAAGTTGTGACGGCTCAAGGGCAGCGATCGTACCCGCTCGCCGGTCAATGCGAACAACGCATTGGCCACGGCCGGTGCGATCGGCGGCGTGCCGGGCTCGCCCACGCCGCCAGGAGCTTCGGTTGAACGGATCAGATGCACCTCGACCTTCGGTGCCTCGTTCATGCGCACCACCGGATAGTCGTGGAAGTTGCTCTGTTGCACCTTGCCCGCGTCGAACGTGATCTCGCCCTGCAGCGCCGCGGACAGCCCGTAGATCATCGCGCCTTCCATCTGCGCGACGACGGTGTCGGGATTGACCACCGTGCCGATGTCCGCCGCGATCACGACCCGCAGCACTTTCGGTTTGCCGTCGACCAGCGTGACTTCCGCCACTTCGGCCACGTAGCTGCCGAACGATTCGGCCACGGCCACGCCCCGCGCGACTCCCTTCGGCAACGGCTGGCCCCAGCCCGACTTCTGCGCGGCAAGCTCGAGCACCGCAAGGTGTCGCGGATGCCCGGCCATCAGGCTGCGCCGATACGCCACCGGATCCTGTCCGGCCGCATGGGCCAGTTCGTCGACGAAGCTCTCCAGGAAGAACGCGTTCTGCGTGCTGCCCACCGAACGCCAGAACCACGTGCGCACGCCGGGTTGATACAGCGTCCAGTCGACCCGCACGTTCGGAATGGCATAGGGCGGTTCCACCAGGCCTTCCACCGCCGTGCCGTCGATGCGATCTTTCATGATCATCGCCTCGAAACCCGAACCCGTGGCGAGCGAATCGCACACGGTACTGGCCTTGAAACCCAGCGGGCGTCCCTTGCCGTCGAGCGTGCCGGTCATCTCGCAGACCGCCATCGGCCGATAGTAGTAGCCCCTCGTGTCGTCCTCCCGCGAATACACCACCTTCACCGGCGCCCCCGCGCTCTTCGACAGGAGGACCGCTTCGGTGAGCATGTCGGGCGCGAATCGCCGGCCGAAACCGCCGCCCAGCAACAGCGAATGAATCTTCACCTGCTCGGGCGTGAAACCGGTGAGCGCCGCGGCCGTCATCTGGTTCGGCCCCTGGGCCTGACTGCCGCTCCAGATCTCGACGCCATCGGGCTTGACCCAAGCGGTGCAGTTCATGGGCTCCATCGGCGCATGCACGAGATACGGCACGTCGTACAGCGCCTTCACGGACTTGCCCGACACGGCACCGACATCGCCGGTCTGCTGCGCGACCAGCCCTTCGCCCTTGCGAGCCGCTTCGGTCATTTCCGTGCGCATCGTGTCGGTCGAAAGCGTCGCACCCGCCCCGAGATCCCATTCGATGTCGAGCGCATCGCGCGCCTGTTTCGCATACCAGTAGTTGGTCGCGAGCACGGCGATCCCTTCGGCCGTCGGACTCTGTACCGGCAACACCGCCTTCACACCCGGCATCGCCCGGATCTTCGCCGCGTCGTACTTCACCGGTTTCGCGCCGGGCACGGGCGCGCGCGCCACGACGGCCGTCAACAGCCCCGGCAGCTTCGCATCGATGCCGAACTTCGCGGTGCCGTTGGTCTTGGGCGGT
>JAHCKV010000116.1 GCA_026125595.1 Burkholderiales bacterium
CGACGAGCCGCAGGACTTCGAGTTCGCGGTCGGTGAGACTGGACAGCGGCGAGGCGGCGGATTGCGGCGACGCGCTGACCAGTCGTTCCAGCAACCGGGCGCGCATCGCTTCGCTCAGATACAGCATGCCGTCGCGGACTTCGCGCAGTGCCGCGATGATCCGTCGCGGCGCTTCCTGTTTCATCACGTAGCCGCGGGCACCGGCCCGCAGCGCCCGTTCGGCGTACAGGCTCTCGTCATGCATCGACACCACGACCGACCGCGTGGCGGCGTGACGGGTCTTCATGCTGCGCAGCAGTTCGATGCCGGAACGGCCTTCGAGCGACAGGTCGACGATGGCGAGATCGACCGGCTGCGACGCCAGCGTCGCCAGCGCCTCGTCGACGCTGCCGGCCTCGGCGCACGCGTGGAAATCGGGCTCCCGATCGACCAGTTGTGCGATGCCGTGACGCAGGATCGGGTGGTCGTCGACGATCATCACGCGGCTGCGCGTGTTAGGCGTCATGGCGGGTCTCCGGCAATGGGGGGGCAAGCGGCAGCGTGACCTGGACGGCGGTGCCGCGATCGTCCGTGCCGACAGTGAGTTCGAGCGATGCGCCGATCAGGCGTGCACGGTGCCGCATGATCGCGAGGCCCATGCCATCGGTGCTCCCGGCGGTCGCATCGAGGCCGACGCCGTCGTCGCGGACCGCGAGCCGCAACGCGCCGGATCCGGCGTCGAGGCCGACCACGATGCGGCTGGCGACGGCGTGCTTCGCCGCGTTGTTCACGGCTTCCTGCGCGATCCGGTACAGGTTCACGGCGATGGTGTTGTCGCGGACCAGCACCGGCGCAGGACAATCGAGGCGGCAGTCGATGCCGTAGGCCCGCGTGGCGGAAGTCGACAGCAGTTCCAGCGCGGCCATCAGGCCGTCGGCTTCGAGTTCCACCGGAAACAGGCCGCGGGCCAGTTGCCGCGTCTGCGATACCGCCTCGGACACCATCTGCTGGATCCGGGCGGCGTCGGCGGCTTCCGGAAGACCGCGCGATTCCAGTTGCCGCGCGAGCAGTTCCGACAGGAACGCGGTCGCGGTCAGGTGCTGGCCGAGACCGTCGTGCAGCTCCTGGCCGAATCGCATCTGCTCGCGCTCGCTGACGGTGATGATCTCGCTCTCCAGCCGTTGCCGCTCGACGATCTCGCGCTCCAGTTCGGCATTGCTGTCGGCCAGCGCGCGGGTCCGTTCGGCGACGCGCCGTTCGAGTTCCCGGCGGGACTGGCGCAAGGCCGTCGCGGCCTGGGTGCGCTCGGTGATGTCGAGACCGGTGGCGATCAGGTGTTCGATGCGGCGATGGGGCCCGCGCAGCGCCGCCAGCGACCACGACACGATGCGGCTGCGGCCATGGCTGTCGATCAATTCGCCTTCGAAGCGCACGGCATTCGACACATTGACGCGCAGCAGCTCGAGATTGGCATCGAACTTGGGCCAGTGGGGCGGCGCCAGCAGATGCGTGACAAACGCGCCGCCGGCCAGCCGGTCGGCGGGTTGGCCGGTCGAGCGTTCCAGTGCGCGGTTGACGCGGGCGATCCTTCCGGCCGGGTCGAGCACGACGACCAGCGCGTCTTCGGCATCGAGCACGCTCTCGACGAAATCGCGTTCCCGCTGCAACTGCGCCTGGGCACGGGTTCGCTCGGCCCGGGACGCGGCCAGCAGCAGGCCGGTGATGGTGATGACGTTCGCAAACACCCACCACCGGACGAGGCTGTCGACGGCGGCGGCCTCGGCGAACGGCCCGCGACCTTCGACGGTGCCCCAGACGGCGGCCACCGACACGACCAGCGTCACCCGGGTCGCACCGCGCAATCCGAATCGCATGGCGGCCCAGACGGCCAGCGGAAAGATCGCCAGCGACGCGGGGTAGTAACCCTGGCGGACCAGATCGAAACCACCGAAGACGATTTCGCAGACCACGAGCAGCGCGACTGTCAGCACGCCGGCTTCCATCCAGCGGGCGCGCGATTCCAGCGGCGCAGGCTTCACGTGCAGCGCCAGCAGCAGTGGCGTCAGCACCACGACCCCGGCGGCATCGCCCATCAGCCACTGCAGCCAGACGGTCCAGTAGATGTCCGCCGGAAACGCACCGCCCAGCACGAGGCTGGCCGGACCGATGATGGCGCTGACGGCGGCGCCGGCCGTGCCCAGCGCGAGCAGCGCGACGGCGTCCCGGGCACGATCGAGCGCCGGATGGAAGTCGAGGTGGCGATGCAGCAACCAGACGACACCCAGCGTTTCGAGGATGTTGCCGGTCGAGATGCCGAGCACCGACAGCAGCGGCGCGCCGGTGCCGGCGTTGCCGAGCAGATCGCCGATCACGATGCCGGGCCAGAAGCCGTAGCCGTAGCGCAGGATCACGAACAACGCGATGCCCGACGGCGCCCAGATCAGTGTGACGTTGCTGGCGACGCTGGAGTAGTTCAGGCCGACCTTGGCCATCAGGCCGTAGATCGCACCGAACAGTGCGATGGCACCCCAGCGCTGCCAAAGGTTGCCGAATCGCGCGGCCGAGAACGGGACGGCGACCTCGGCGGAGGGCGGCGGAAACTGGGTGGAGAGCAGCGTGGCCATGGCGTCCCGGTGGATGGAGGCCAGGGCGCACGGATCGTTCCACCGTATCGGCGCCGTCGGGGATCGTGTAACGCGTTGAAACGACGGGACTGGAGCGGGCGAATGGCGCCCGTGGCGGCAGCGGCCGCGATCGGGCCGCACCGGGACGGATCAGCCGTCAGCAGCGCTGCACCTTCGTTGTGCCGGCCCGATCCCGGCTACCAGCCTTTCGGCGGTTGCCGGACGATCAGGATGCGGTCCCGTTCCTGACGGATGTAGCCGCCCGACCGCAGGTCCCGGAAGATCCGGCTGACCATCTCCCGAGACGCGCCGACCTGACGGGCCATGTCGGCCTGGGTCGGCTTCGGGTGAACCGTCGGCACGCCGTCGACGCTGCACGCCATGCCCTGCATCAGACGCACGACGCGGCCGTAGACATCGAGCATGGCGAGATCGCCGACCGTCTGCGTCAGCGCGCGCATCCGGCCGATCAGCAGCCGGATCAGCGCCAGGCCGAGGTCCGGATGCTGGAGCAGATAGGCTTCCATCGCCTCGCGTGGGATCACCGCGAACCGGCAGGGCTCGAGCGTCATGATCGACGCGCCGCGCGGGCCGTAGTCCAGCGCCATCTCGCCGAAGTGCTCACCCGGGCCGCGGATGTGCAGCAGCAGTTCCTTGCCGTCCTCGCCGTTCAGGAACACCTTGACCCGGCCCTTGAGGATCACGAACACCGTGTCGCCGGGATCACCTTCGTTGAGAATCACCGCGTTGCGTGGATAGCCCTTCACGTTGCCCAGCGCTGTGAGCGCTTCCACATGGTGGGCGGGCAGTGGCCGAGGGATCAACGAAACAGGCGATTCCATGGCGACCTCGCGTTTCAAGCGTCGTATCGGACGCGGGCAGTGTTCAGTATGGCATTGCGCTTTCCGGATGGGGCAAGAATATAGCGGGTGCCGTTTGAATCGGAACTGAACAAAAGGCATATGCCGTCGTCGCATCCGCGCGTCGGCGGACGCATCCGGTTCCGGATCTAGCGGCGCGTGGACGCGGATCCGGACGGGGGCACGAGGCTGGAGGTCGCCGGAGCGTGGATTCGCGCGATCCGCGGCAGCACCGACGATGGCGTGACGCCGAAGGTGCCGCGGAACGTGCGGCTGAAGTGGGCGGAATCGAAAAAGCCGGCCGCGTGGGCCGCGTCGGTCAGGTTGGCGCCGTGGGTCACCGCGCCGATCGCGAGCCGCAGACGGGTCCAGGCACGGTAGCGCCGCAGCGGCACGCCCACTTCGCGGGTGAACAGGTGGCGCAGCCGCGATGCCGACAGGTCCACCTGTCGGGCGAGAGCCTCTTCCGCGAGGCTGGCCGCGTCTTCGTCATGCAGCGTCCGCAGGATCGAGCCGATCCGCGGGTCGACCGGTTCCGGCGCACGGGTGCCGCGGGCGTGGGCCAGCAGGTCGTCGATGCTCTCGGCGACGTAGCGCAGGCTCGCGAGATCTTCGTGCAGATCGCGCACCAGGCGCGTGTCGGCGGCCCGGCCGATCGCCACCGGTCCGCAGCTGCGGACCTGACCGAGCAGCCGCAGCAGGGTCGCGGCATTGCCGGCCTGGGGCTGCGGGTACAGCACCGCGATGGGTTGCTCGCGAACGGCCAGTTCGTGCACCACGCCGGTCGGGATCATGCAGGCCGTCGTGTCGATCCATTCGCCACCGGCAACCCGCACACCGAAGGCGCCGTGCAGTCCGGCCAGCAGCACCGGCGCCGGATGGACGTGCCATCCCACCGCATCGAGGGATCCGAGATAGAGCGTGTGCCCCGGCGCCACATGCATCAGCGCATCCGGTGTCGCAGCCGCTCGGTACAAGTCGCCGCCGGGGGCGGTGGCTAGACTGCGTCGCAGTTGAGTGCCCATGGCACGCAGCATAAAACACGGCGCAGCGAAGATCGCCTGACGCCGCAGGACGATAGCGAACGGGAGGAGCGGGTCGTGGCGACAGTGGGAATCGTGAAGGAACTGTGGCGGTATCCGGTCAAGTCGATGATCGGCGAGCGGGTCGACGCGGTGCAGATCGGGCCGGCGGGGCTGGTCGGGGATCGGCTCTGGGCATTGCGCGACGAAGGCCGGGCCGAGGTACAGGGCGCGAAGCTCTATCCGCAGTTGATGCAATGCAGCGCGCGCTTCGTCGCGCCGCCGACGCCGGGTGCCATTCCCGATGTCGAGGTTCGGTTTCCGGACGGGGCAGTGGTGCGCAGCGGGTCCGATGCGATGAACGCGGCGCTGACCACCTTCATTGGTCGACCGGCATCGCTGTGGCCGCTGCAACCGGCCGACAATCTCGCCTTCTATCGGCGCTACAAGCCGAGTGACGAGCAATTCCTCGCCGATGTCATGACGATATTTGCCCGCGAAGACGGGGAGCCGCTCCCGGATCTGGCCCAGTTTCCGCCCGAGATCCTCGAGTACACATCCTTTCCGGGCATGTTCTTCGACGTGACGCCGCTACAGTTCGTGACTACCGCGGCGCTCGCACACCTGCGCGATCTGAACCCGCAGGCCCGTTGGGACGTGCGACGGTTTCGCCCGAACCTGGTCATCGAGACCGTCGACGGACTCGTCGGCATGGTCGAGGAAGACTGGACCGGCAAGCGTCTTTTCATAGGAGATTTGCCGGTCGATGTGGCCGGTCCCACGCCCCGCTGCGGCATGACGACACGGGCGACCGGCGACCTGCCGTTCGACAAATCGGTGCTGCGGACCATCGTCCGCGAAACGCGACAGAACCTCGGCGCGTACGCGGTGACGGCGGCCACGGCGACCGTGAACGTCGGCGACCGCGTCACGCTGGACTGAACGAAGGCGCCGCGCCGCCGCCCATTTGTTGATTTACACTGCGTGAAAATCATGGGGGACGACCGACCGGATTCCGGTCCCGTCCCTCCCGGAATTCCCGAAGGGGATGGAGCCCAATAAGGCGACTGCCCGAAGCAGGTGGTCGCCTTCCTGATGCGCAGCACCGAATCCGTGGAAAGGAAGTCTCGCTTTTTGCACGCCCGCTCGCGGGTGGCGGCTTGTCTGTGCCTACTGTTCGCCTGTATGGCGATGGCGGGGCCGACGCCTGCTGCCGTGCCCGAGCTCGACGTGGAGTATGTGATCGGCAATCCGCGTCCGCGGGTCGCCGAAGTCGGCTACACGGAACCGGAAGTGTTCGATCCGTTCACCGACAAGATCTACCAGGGCGGCTTCCGCTACGGCGGGCCGCCGACCGCGATCCCGCAGGAGTACCGGTTCCTGTCCGCCGTCGGACGGGTCAAGGCGATGAAACGCATCATCGCCTGCACAGACGCTTGGTACTACCCGTTCTCCCACACGGCCCCGAAGAACGAGCCACCGGGTATCGACATCGAGATCCTGTCGCGCATCGCGTCGCGCAACGGCTGGGACTACTCGATCATGTGGGCCAACACCGGCGTCTATCGCGGCGGCTTCAAGAAGGCGTTCCGGGAAACCATCAACCGCGGTTTCTGCGACGTCTTCCTCGGCATGATGATCACCGGCGACGACGAGCACATGGAACAGAACCAGATGGTCTTCACCGACCCCTACCTCGGCGTCGGCTTCGTGCTGGTCGGCAACAAGAAGATGCCCGCGGTGCGCACGTTGGCGGAACTGAAGGGCAAGGGCATCAAGGTCGGCGTGCCGGCGTATTCGCCGATGCAGGAGAATGCCGAGAAGCTCGGCGTTCCGTACGTCACCTATTTCCAGAACAACCGCGTGATCGACGGCCTGCTGCGCAAGGAAGTCGACGCGATCATGGTCTGGGGGCCGTCGATTCCGGTCGCGAATCGCGAGAAGAACGTCGAGCTGTCGATGAGCCCCGGGTTCCGGCCCGAGCCGGGCCAGCGGTTCAACGCCGCGTGGGGCGTCAAGGCCAAGGAAACCGATTTCAAGGAGTTCTTCGACAAGGCGTTCGCCGAGATGCTCGCCAACGGCGAGATCCAGGAGATCGTCGAACGCTATGGCGTGCCGTTCTTCGCGCCGTTTCCCGAGGGCCGGTGATCCGGTCTCTCGCCGCCCAACCATCCGAACGACAGAAAGGTCAGGACCATGTGGAACAGTTTCATCGAGCTCGCCGCGCTCTCCATGGGGGTCATCCCCGTGCTGGTGGGGCTCTTCACGGTGGCTCTCGCGGTCATCATCGAGCGCCTGTGGTTCTTCCATCGCGTGCTGTCCCAGGGCGCCGCGATCGAGCGTGACCTGAAGCGCACGTCGTATCGCGATCTGGATGGCATGCGTGCCATCGCAGGCCGCTTCGGCACCGCGCTGCAGGCCGGTCTGGTCACCACCGCACTCGCGTCGAAGGCCGACGGTGCCGAATCGGCGGAACGCCATATCGACGAGACCATTCTCGATGTCGTGCCGAAGATGGACCGCAACCTGTGGGTGCTCGACACCGCGGTGACGCTCGGTCCGTTGCTCGGACTGCTGGGCACGATCTTCGGCATGATGAAGACATTCAACGTGCTCGGCGGAGAAGGTCTCGGTGCCGGCGTCAGCGCGGTGACCGGCGGCATCGGCGAGGCGCTCGTCGCCACCGGCGTGGGTCTGTTCATCGCGATCGTCGGTCTGATCTTCCTGAACTACTTCAACAAGCGTGTGCGGCTCGGCGTGCAGCAGATGGAGCTGATCAAGCTCACGGTCGTGAACCGGCTGCACGGCAACGGCATCGCCTGAGCAGGCCGCCATGCGCTCCCGCACCGATCGCTACTTCGAGACGGACAAGGCCCGGATCGAGGTGATTCCGATGATCGACATCATGATGTTCCTGCTGGTGTTCTTCATCATGATCACGATCGATACCATCGCCGGCAGTGGCATCGCGCTCGATCTGCCCGGGTCGACCACGACGCAGCAGTTGAAGGACACGCAGATCACCATCGGCGTGCAGAAGGACGGCGCGATGTTCGTGCAGGGCAAGTCCCTCACGCCGGAAGAGATGACGGCGCGGCTCAAGGCCGAACAGGCGAAGGGCAAGGTCGACGTCGTCATTGCCGGTGACCGTGAAGTGCCATTGCAGAAGCTGCTCGACGTGATGGATCTCGTGCGGGCGGAAGGCATTTCATCGGTCGGCATCGCGGCCTCGAAGCAGGCCGACGCAGCCGGCGCGTCACCAAAGAAATGAGCGAGGATCGAGCCCCGCGGCCGGACTCCCCGCGGGAACGGCCGGACGGTGACGGCCTGCTGTCGTTTCCGCGCGCGCTGCTGATCGCGGTCGCGCTGGAGGCTGCGGTCGTGCTGTCGACCGTGGTGCAGTGGCCCGACCTGACGCCCGATCCGGAAGAACCGCCGCCGATGAAGGTGGAATTCGTCAAGGCGCCGGAGCCGCCACCGCCGCCGCCGGCACCGCCGCCCCCGAAAGAGAAGAAGAAACCGGAGCCGCCGAAACCGCCCGAGCCGCCGAAGCCGGACGACAAGCCGGCGCCGCTGCCGGAACCGGAACCCGTGCCGGAGCCACCACCACCGCCGCCGCCGGAACCGCCACCGCCGCCGCCGGATACGCCGCCGCCCGACAAGCGCGCGAAGCCGGTCAAGAAGCCGCCGGCCGTTTATCCGAAGGATGCGTTGACCCAGGGTACCGAGGGCAGCGTGCGGGTGCGGCTCACGGTGAGTCCGGCGGGCAAGGTGCTGCACGCCGAGGTGATCGATTCACAGCCGCCGGGCGTGTTCGACTATTCGGCGACGAAGGCTGCGAAGCAGTACCTGTTTCCGCCGGTCGATGACGGCAGCGAAGACGAGTTCCAGGTGGATCAGGTCTTCGTGTACCGGATCAACGACGAACGCTACGGGCCCGACGCGCAGC
>JAHCKV010000117.1 GCA_026125595.1 Burkholderiales bacterium
CCCGATGATGGCCGTGGTCGCGTCCGCGTCGGTCACGTAGTGGCGCAGTTCGCCGGAGAGGTTCATGGGGTTCACCGGCACCACGACGGCGTCTGCCCGCAGCACGGCGTAGTACGCCAGGATGAACTGCGGGCTGTTCTGCAGATAGAGCAGCACGCGGTCGCCGCGTTTCACGCCGCAACGATGCCGCAGAAAACCCGCCAGCGCTTCGACTTCGCGCCACGCCCGGCCATAACTGAGCGACGTGTCGTAGAAGATGGCCAGGGCGCGGTCCGGATAGCGGTGGGCAGAGACTTCGAGGTTGTAGTGCAGCGGCGTGCGCGGGGGCAACAGGCTGCGCGGCAGTTCGCGAGGCCAGAACCGGACGTGCTGCGGTTCCATTCAACTCCTCCAGCGCTGTAATAGTTATCCGGCCATTATTGGAGAACGCCGGGCCGGTAGCAACGCGCACGAAGAAGACGATGGTCGTCCCGTGGTCGCGGAACGAGAATCGCGGCCTGGACACGACATGACGCATCGCAGCATCCGACGCGTTCGCGCGTCGTCGCCGCCAACGCAGCGCTATTCGGGTGGCGGCAATGAATCGGGCGACACCGTCTTCGCGACGTTCATCCCCGACCGGTAGGCCTGCTCGATGGCTGCGGCCACGATGGGCGCGATCTGACGGTCGCCGTCGTCCGTGCGTCGCACCGCCAGGATCTGCGCGACGCATTGTTGGGTGATCTCCAGCAGATGAAGACGGTGATGATCGGCAGCCATCCGCTTACTCCTCGCAAAGGGCGAGCGGCTACGCCGCTCGCTTCCGTTCGGACCCCGTCGGACTTCCGGTTGTTCCGCGCGTGCCGCGGGCGCGGTCAAGCCGTCACCTTCAGCCCGATGATCCCCGCCAGGATCAGCCCGACGCAGGTGAGCCGCGCGACGCTGGCCGAATCGCCGAGCAGCACAATGCCGACGAGGCCACAACCGCTGATGAGTGTGTCTTGGGGGAATGTTGTTGATCATGCCGTTGTGCCTGACGCCAGGTGTAGAGAGACAACAGCATCAGACCCCAGGCGAACAGCACGTACGAGTAAGGCTCAGGAACCGGAGACAAAACAAACGCGCGTTCTTGACCGCCGATGATTCCGGTTCCGACGATTACCCCATGATCGTTTATGGCGGCCGCTTCAAGGATGCGAGTCCATCCGGCATCACGAACATCCTGCAATTCGCTAAGATCCAGCGCTACGCCGTTTCGGTAAAAGAAAGCAGATCGATAGGTTTCGTCACCGGCGGAATCGACAAAAACTCCGACGATGCTGCCGTGGTTGTTGATCGCCAACGCTTCGTTGGTCGTCCCTGGAAGCGAAGAGCCCAAATTGATTAGTGCGCCGCCCCCGGGTTCACTGACGAAAGCGAACGAGCCGGAAACCCCGACGATCTGTCCAGCGTCATTGATATCTCTCGCAATGCCATAGCGGCTGCCCGGGAGATTTCCGAGACTGCGGATCTCGCCCCCATCGACGATGAAGATCTCCCGGGCTTCCCAACCCGGCGAAGCCCCGTCACCCGCAATCTGACCGAGATTGTTGATCGCCCTTGCGTCCGAGTCGGGACCTCCGAGCGAAGGCAACATGATGGGTATATCGTTCTCGTCGGTGACGAAGCCGCGTCGTTCGTTTCGTGTGCCAACTTCAAAATATGTGTAGCCAACGGTCCGGCCGGCGTCGTTGATATCCCAGCTGGAAGAAAACGGATGGTCTTCAAAAAGAAATGGGCTGGTTCCATTCGGACCGCTGGAAAACGCGCTGATGCTGTCCCAGCGATCGGAGCCAAAAGTCCCCACGACTTGTCCCGAAGCATTGACGGAATAGGCTCGGCTGTCGAATCCAGCCCGGGACCAAACGTCGATCAGGGTATTGCCGTCTGTGATGAAGGCAACGGTATTGTCGTTGCCCGATCGCATCGCCGTACCCACGATGCGCCCAGAATTGTTGATGTCGTAGGCGCGACTGGATGTGCCTCCGAACGTTCCCAGATCGGCAATCACCCAGTCTCCAGCATGGCTTATTCCAGTGGCGGTCAACCAACCGCCAACCAATAGACAGACAAAGCAGCGCATACTGGCTTTCCAGAACGAATACAGGGTCTCGCGTTCGTAACCCGAAACGCCGGGAGATGTCCAGGGGAATCTGGGAATTAAGCCTTGTGGCCGTTTCCCCCGGCTGCCTCGTGTCGCAATCTCGACCCTTCCCGTTGATGAACCGGTCACCGATGGGCGTCTGTTTGGGATCCCGGGATTCCCCAGGGGGACAGCGTCCCGCGGGCGCGGTCAAGCCGTCACCTTCAGCCCGATGATCCCTGCCAGGATCAGCCCGACGCAGGTGAGCCGCGCGACGCTGGCCGAATCGCCCAGCAGCACGATGCCGAGGATGACCGTGCCGACGGCGCCGATGCCGGTCCACACCGCATAGGCGGTGCCGACGGGCAGATCCTTCATTGCGACACCGAGCAGCGCGATGCTGAGCACCATGGCCGCGACCGTGCCGACCGTCGGCCAGAGCCGCGTGAAACCTGCCGTGTACTTGAGACCGATGGCCCAGCCGATTTCCAGCAGGCCCGCGAAGACGAGAATGACCCAGGACATGGGAACCTCCAGCATCCGGGGTCGTCCCCGATGTTGTGGCAGAGGTTCGAGAGCCGTCTCTCGACAGCCTGGATTCTACGGTGGTGGGGCGGGGGGTCAAGGCCGGGGAAGCTTTTGCGGCGTTGCCCCGGAGTGTCGGGCGCGCGGGGCTTGCGGGCATAATCGGGCCGCAGCGGTTGCACGATGTGCCGCATGCATCGTGACGAATTCCACCAGGGAGAGAGGATCCGTGAACAACAAGTTTCTGCAGGGCAAAGTGGCGGTGATCACCGGCGGCAGCCGGGGCATCGGTCGGGCAACGGCGGTCGCGATGGCCGGTGCCGGCGCGAAGGTGGCGCTGCTCGGGCGCGACACGGCCAAGCTCGCCGAGAGCCTCGAAGCCGTCAAGAAGGCGGGTGGCGAGGCCATCACCATCGTCTGCGACATGAAGGACGAAGCGCAGGTGCGCAAGGCGGCCGACGAAGTGAAGCAGCGCTTCGGCGCCGTGCACATTCTCGTCAACAACGCCGGCACGGCGATTCGCAAGAACGTCATCGACTTCACGCTCGACGAATGGCGCAATCTCACCGACACGAACATCACCGGCGTGTTCCTCGCCTGCAAGTATTTCGTGCCGCACATGAAGGGCCAAGGCTACGGGCGGATCATCAACCTGACGTCGATCATGGCGCATATCTCCAGCACTGGCCGCGGCGTGTACTCCGCCACCAAGCATGCGGTGGCCGGCCTCACCAAGGCGCTCGCGCTGGAGCTGGCCGACGACAAGATCACCTGCGTGGCGATCAGCCCCGGTTTCATCGCGACCGACCTGACGGCACCGCTGCGCGCCGATGCGGCCAAGAACGACGCGCTGATGGCGCAGACGCCGATGAAGCGCTGGGGTACGCCCGACGAGATCGCGTCGCTGGCGCTCTACATCTGCTCCGACGGCGCTGCCTTCATGACCGGCAACGACGTGCTGATGGACGGAGGCTGGTGCGCGCAATGATGGTCGGCAGCGAACGGCGAGCCTAGAATTGAAATCATGAAACGCTGGCTCCGTCCGTTCGCCGCCTTGCTCGTTGCCGTCATCTTGCCGCTGCAGGTGATGGCCGCGGCCGCGATGCCCGCGTGCGGCATGGATCGCACAGTGCCGGAAGCAGCCGAAGTGCCGGACTGCCACGGCGTCGATCACGATGCCGCTGCGTCCGCCGAGCAAGCTTCGAACGACGGCAGCATCGCCGATTGCGATGCCTGCGGCTTATGTCATCTGGCGTGCTCGCCGGCACTTTCATCGTTTGCAGCGCCCGATCTGACCTTCTTCGGTGCCACGCTCGTGGCGACCCGATTGCCCTTCAGCACCTCGTTCCAGCCGGAACCCGCCGAACGACCACCGTTCGCCGGCTGATCTCCCGCCGGTCGCACTGACCGGATTTCCTCCGTAGTTCTTGGGTTCGTCCGTGCTCGCACTCGTGCGTGCACGGCACATCGGGAGATGGATCATGGGGATGTTCACCCGTGGCGTCCTGGTTCTGGCGGCGTGCTTCGCCGGCCTCACCGGGTGCGCGAGTTTTTCGAAGGACGGTGGTTTCGATGCGGTGCGGGCCGATGCCGGTGCGCGGCTCGGGCGCCCGATTCCATCGGTGTCGACGGCAGCGGAGCGCGCTTCCGCCGCCGACGAAACCGCAGTTTTGCTGGCGCAGCCGCTGACGGTCGACGACGCGGTGCAACTGGCACTGCTCAACAATCGCGGCCTGCAGGCGACCTACGCCGAACTGGGCATTGCCGAGGCCGACGTCGTGCAGGCCGGCCGATTGCCGAATCCGCGATTCGGCACCACGCGCACCAGCGCCGGCGATCACTTCAAGTACGAGACGTCGGTCACGTTTCCGATCGTCCAGTTGCTGACCCTGCCGCTCGCGTTGCGGCTGGAGCGGCGGCGATTCGAAGCGGTGCAACTCGACGTGGCGCAGCAGGTGCTGCGGCTCGGCCTCGAAACGCGCAAGGCGTGGTTCCGCGCCGTCGCCGCCGAGCAGGCCGTGCGCTACCAGGAACAGGTGGTCGAGGCCGCGGAAGCGGCGGCTGAACTGGCGACGCGCATGGCCGAGCGCGGCAACCTGAATCAGCGCGATCGCATGCTCGAACAGGCCTTCCACGCCGCCACCGCCGCACGGTTGTCGAGCCTGCGCGCCGAAGCCGTCGCGGCCCGCGAGTGGCTCACGCGGACGATGGGACTCGATGCCGACAACGCCGGCTACGCATTGGCGGAGCGATTGCCGGATCTGCCGTCGGCGCCTCCTGCGGTTGCCGGGCTGGAGGCCTTCGCGGTGCGCGAGCGCCTGGACGTGCGCGCCGCGCAGAGGAACGCCGATGCGGTGGCCCGATCGCTGGGTCTCACGAAAGCCACCCGCTTCGTCGATGCGCTGGAACTCGGCCCTGCTTCCGTGATGGAGAACGGCGAAGCGACCAAGAAGGGTTACACCATCGGCATCGAAGTGCCGCTGTTCGATTGGGGTGGCGCCCGCGTGGCCCGCGCCGAAGCGCAGTACCGGCAGGCCGTGAGCCGCATCGCCGCCGCGGCGATCGACGCGCAATCGGAAGTGCGGGCCGCCGAAGCCGCGCAACGGCATGCGTGGGAAGCCGCGCGTCGCCATCGCGACGAGATCGTGCCGCTGCAGCAGCAGATCGCGGAAGAGAACCTGCTGCGCTACAACGGCATGCTGATCGGCGTGTTCGAACTGCTCGCCGGTGCGCGTGACCAGGTCGCGGCAGTCAGCGCGGCCATCGAATCGCTGCGCGACTACTGGCTGGCGGAAACCGCATTGCGCGAAGCCGTCGGCGGCCGTCTGCCCGGGAACGCCGCGTCATCCACCGGCGCTGTCGCATCCACCCCGCGCCTCGCGCAACGCTTCCACGAGGAATGATCGCCATGGATCGTCGTCATTTCATTCGCCGTTCCGCCGCCACCGCGCTCGGGGCCGCGGCGGTTTCACGCGCAGCCGTCGCCGCCGTCCCCGAAGCGCCGGTGCAGAGCAGTGCCGAAACCCAGCCACCGCTGGTTCCGCCGGATGGCAATCCGTACAACCCGGTCGTCACGCTCAACGGCTGGACGTTGCCGTGGCGTTCGCGCGATGGCTGGAAGGAATTCCATCTGGTGGCCGAACCGGTCGAGCGCGAGATCGCGCCCGGCATGGTCGCGCGGCTGTGGGGCTACAACGGGCAGAGCCCCGGCCCCACGATCGAATGCGTCGAAGGCGACCGGTTGCGCATCTTCGTGACCAACCGGCTGCCCGAGCACACCACCATCCACTGGCACGGCGTGTTGCTGCCCAGTGGCATGGATGGTGTGGGCGGCCTCAGTCAGCCGCACATCCAGCCCGGCAAGACCTTCGTCTACGAATTCGAGATGGTGAAGTCGGGCACCTTCATGTACCACCCGCATGCCGACGAGATGGTGCAGATGGCGATGGGCATGATGGGTTTCATCGTCGTGCACCCGAAAGATCCGGCACTGCATCGCGTCGACCGCGACTTTGTGTTCCTGATCAACGCCTACGACATCGAACCGGGCAGCGCCGTGCCGCGCGTGAACACCATGCTCGATTTCAACCTGTGGACATGGAACAGCCGCGCGTTTCCCGGCATCGATCCGCTGCCGGTGGGCCTGGGCGAACGCGTGCGCATCCGCATGGGCAATCTCACGATGACCAATCACCCGATGCATCTGCACGGCGTGGAGTTCGCCGTCACCGGCACCGACGGCGGCTGGGTGCCGCCCTCCGCGCGGTGGCCCGAGGCGACGGTCGACATTCCGGTCGGCGCGATGCGCGCCATCGAGTTCGACGCGACGCTGCCCGGCGATTGGTCGTTCCACTGCCACAAGTCGCACCACACCATGGGACCGATGGGCCACCAGGTGCCGACGATGATCGGTGTCGACCATCGTGGCGTGGCCGAGAAAGTGTCGAAGCTGATTCCCGGCTACATGGTGATGGGCGATCGTGGCATGGCCGACATGGGCCGCATGCACATGGAATTACCGGAGAACACGCTGCCGATGATGACCGGCGAAGGCCCGTTCGGACCCATCGAGATGGGCGGCATGTTCACCGTGATGAAGGTGCGCGCGGGGCTCGCGAAGGGCGACTACCGAGATCCGGGCTGGTATGAGCATCCGCCCGGCACCGTCGCGCGTGAATGGATCGGGCCCGTTCCCGAACCGGTTCGCGCGCAACCCATCACGAAGGTCGGGACCGAGACCGAAGTGGAGGTGCGCAAGCCGGCAGGGCACGAACACCACTGACGGCAGGACGGTCCGGATGAATGCCGGGGGCGACGTTCGTCGCTTCCGGCATGCCACGCACGTCCGGAGGCGGCAATCAACCGACACGAACGCGCACGCTTTCAACACCGTCTATCAGATGGTTCGATGCAACGGTGGATTCCTCACGCCGAAGATCGGAGGAAACCTTTGTTCAACCCCGACCCCTATCCGCGGCAACTGGTGAGTTCGAGATCCACGCGCCCTGTTTCAGCGCCGGCGCGCTGTTCACCGTGGCGATGGCCGTCCACGTGCTGGTCAGCGTGTTCACCCGATAGCGGGCCGCCTCATCGCGCGGTGCACCGCTGCGCACGAGAGTGCCGGTACTCGCGCCGGAATGACGTCGTTGTGCCCAACCCGGGAAGTGCGGTTATCCTTACGTCAGATCTGCAGATCATGTGGACGCCTTCGGGGGGAGGTGGCGCTGGCGCGCCAACGCATGGACAAGTTCGACCGGGTGTATCAGCTGCATCAGGTGATGGCGAACCGGCGGGTGCCGATTTCGCTCGACGCGCTGATGGAGAAGCTGGATTGCTCGCGGGCGACCGTGATGCGCGTGATCTCGATCTTGCGCGACCGGTTGAACGCACCGAATCGCTGACATCGCGTCTTACTGAAAAGGCAAGATGTGCGAGCTTAGCCTAGTCTTCACGGCGGACGAAAAAAACCCACCGCAATCGGATTTTCTCGCACATGGTTCGCAAGCAGCCACGTACTCATTTTTCCAGTCCGAGATCGATTTGCGATAGGCAGACGACGCACTTGTCGGAATCACGCAAAGGGGGAGGTTGTAGATCGACACCAGCATGCCTGCTGACTGAAGGATATCGACCGCCTCCCCTAGTTTCCGCTGATAGTCGTAGGGATCGATCCAAAGTGTGTCCAGATTCGCTAGGGTGAAGCCCGTCATTTCTAGACCCATCAAAGCGACGTGATCGACGAACAAAAGATTCCTTGCAATGAAGTGCGCCGTCTCGACAAGGCGCGGAGTAGTTTGCGCATGCAAAACTACGCGCACTTCAACTCTCTGGCGGTACCGCTTTAGATTTAGTATGCCGCGGACGGTCTCGTCGAACGCGCCTTTCGCTTGCACGACATAGTCGTGACGGGCCGGATCGTCCGAGTACAGCGGTATGCCAACCGTTAGTCGACTATGCCCAATTGCTGCATAAGATCGACAAAAGCCGTGATCGGAAAATCTGCGGCCGTTCGATAGAAGATCAACGCTTGTATTTGGCAGATGGGAGCGTGTGAGCCTTAGTAGTTCAATCAGATCGTCACCCAGAAGCGTTGGCTCTCCACCCGATATTCCCAAACTCTCCACGGACGAGGGCAACATGCGTACGACTTCCTGAGCATCTTCGACAAGCCATCGGTCGCTTCCACGTTTGGGCGGTTGGGAACACATCAGGCAGTAGTGGTTGCACTGTTCGGTTACCAGGAGGGTGTTGTGTCGGCTACGGGCGCGAAAAAGCGTCGAAATCGTCCTTCGCGGCATTCCGATGC
>JAHCKV010000118.1 GCA_026125595.1 Burkholderiales bacterium
CGGCAGTCTGGATCCCGACGCAGTGGCTCGGCTGCAGTCCGGGCAGGGCGGCGCAGCGCCTTTCGTCGTGGTGCATCTGCGCGATGGGGGATGCGCATGCAATCGCGCGGCCGACGAGCATTTTCTGGCGCTGCAGGCGCTTTATCCGGCCCATGACGTGGTCTTCGCCGTTTCCGATGCGCCGGGGCACGCGATGTCCACGGCCCTGGAGCGGTTGCCCTCCCTGACCGCCGCCGAATCCGAACGGTTGTGGCGGAATCTGCCCGCGACGCCGGCCGTTGCCGTGTTCGACCCGGCCGGTCGGCCCGTCTACCTGGGGCCCTACGCCGACATCGCCCGTTGCAGCACGGCCCGCGGCGGGCCGGTCGAAGCCGCGGTGATGAACCCGCTGCGTCAGTCTCCCGATGCGCCGTCTCCGATCGTGGCTGCGCTGGGCTGCTTCTGCAGTCGCGGCCCGCGGGCGTAGCCGGACGGCATTCCTCTCGTCTCACTCGCATCAAGGAACACTTCGATGAGCAGAACCGACGAATTCACGCTGGCCGCCCTGAACCGAACCGCCGATCGCGTGATGATCGGCGTCGTCTGGGCGCTGCTCGTACTCGCCTTCACGCTGGCACCATGGCACGGCACCTGGTGGCCCGCCCTGCTGATCGGAATTCCAGCGGCGGCCGTTCCCACGGCGCTGCTGTTCCTGGCGCCGGGAAGCGTTGTCACCCGCTGCGCGATGGGCGCGGCCTTCATGGTGTTCACCGCGCTGCATATCCACCAGAGTCACGGCATGCTCGAACTGCACTTCGGCGTGTTCGTGCTGCTGGCCGTGCTGCTCTACTACCGCGACTGGCGTCCCATCGTGGCGGCCGCGGCGGTGATCGCCGTGCACCATCTGGCGTTCGATTTTCTGCAGCGGCAGGGCGCCAGCGTCTGGGTGTTCGCGCAGAACACCGGTTTCCATATCGTGCTGGTTCACGCGCTGTACGTCGTCGTCGAGAGCGCGTTGCTGGTCTATCTCGCGCTGCAGTTCCGCCGTGAAGCGCTGCAGGCTGAAGAGATCCACACGATCGGTCGGCACCTGGCGGTGGTGAACGACACCATCGATCTGACCTATCGGTATCCCGGCGCGAAGAGCGCGTTCACCGTCGGCTTCAATCAGTTCATGGACGCGATCGCGACGACGGTGGTCCAGGTGGTCTCGACGTCCGAGCGCTTGCGCAGTGCCATTCAGGCGTTGGCGCAAGTCGTGTCGGATACGCGCGGTCAGACCGAGCATCAACGCGGCCAGACCGAGCATGCGGCCGAATCGGTGTTCGAGTTGCGGCGAGCGGTCGAAGAAGTGGCCCGAGGGGCTTCCAACGCGGCCGAGGCGGCCCAGCTCGCGCGGCAGAATTCCCAGGGTGGCCTGGGCGTCGTGGCGGGTACCCGTGAAAAAGCTCGCGAGCTCGTCGCGCAGACCGGCCAGGCCGGCACGCTCGTGGCGCGTCTGCAGCAGGAGGGCGAAGGCATCGGTCAGGTGCTCGATGTCATCAAGGGCATCGCCGATCAGACCAATCTGCTGGCGCTGAATGCCGCGATCGAAGCGGCGCGTGCCGGTGAGCAGGGCCGCGGCTTTGCCGTGGTGGCGGACGAAGTGCGGCGACTGGCGTCGCGCACGCAGGAATCCACGCGCGAGATCGAGCAGATGATCGCGCGGCTGCAGACCGGCGTGCACGATGTTTCCGCGGCCATGCAGTCGAGCGCGAGTGCCGCCCACGAGAGCGCGGATTTCGCGCATCGGCTGGCCGAAGCACTGTCGGAAATCGCGCAGGCTGTCGAGAGCATCAACGACATGAACAGCCGCATCGCCACCGCCGCAGACGCCCAGAGCGCGACCGCCGCGAACATCGCATCCAGTGTGGATTCCATCCGTGAGTCGGCGCAGGGGACGGCGGCCGGCGCGGAGACCACGGCCCAGGCGAGCGTCGAACTCGATGTGCTCGCGCAGGAGCTGGATGTGGCGGTGAGGCGCTTTCGCGCCTGATCGATTCGCCGAGTTTGCCGCGAGCGCGCATGCGGATTCGGCAGATCTGCTTCGCGACGAGCCGAGATATCTCAGTCCATCGGCCGTAACACCTGCTGCAGAAAGCGCTCGGCGCGTTCGCACTGCGGTGCGGTGAAGAACTGCTCCGGCGGCGTCACTTCCAGGATCCGGCCGTGGTCGATGAAGACCACGCGGTCGGCCACGTCGCGCGCGAAGCCCATCTCGTGCGTGACCACCATCATCGTCATGCCGTCGGCCGCCAGATCGCGGATCACCTTCAGCACTTCGCCGACCATCTCCGGGTCGAGGGCGCTGGTGGGCTCGTCGAACAGCATGATCTTCGGGTCCATGGCGAGAGCGCGGGCAATCGCCACGCGCTGCTGCTGCCCGCCGGACAACTGGGCCGGATAGTGGTCGGCGCGGGCGCCGAGCCCGACGCGCTCCAGCAACTCCCGACTGCGGGCATCCGCTTCGGCCTTCGACCGTTTCAGCACGTTGATCTGCGCCAGCGACACGTTGCCCACCGCGGTCAGATGCGGGAACAGGTTGAACTGCTGGAACACGAATCCGATGTGGGCGCGCAGCTGATTGACGTCGGTGCCGGCGGCATGGATGTCCTGTTCGCCGACGCGAATGCTGCCGCCGTCGATCTCCTCCAGCCGGTTGACGGTGCGGATCAAGGTGGACTTGCCCGAGCCCGACGGGCCGCAGACGACCACAACTTCACCGGCCGCGACCTGCAGGTCGATGTCGGCCAGCACATGGAGATCGCCGAAGTGCTTCTGAACTTGCTGGAACTGGATCATGAATATTGAGGGAAACGCCGTCACGACAGCGTAGTCTACCGAGCTTGGGTCCGATGCCGTCGAGCGGAGGGGTGGCATCGGAACGGACAGGGGAAATCGCTCGATGTTCCGGTGGGATGCGATTTCGATCGGCGCGACGTGCAACGGGGAGCGATGCAATGACGCAGATTCGGGGTTGGGCGGCACGGGGCGCGAAGCAGCCTCTGGAGCTGGAAGCGTTCGAGGTCGGCGAACTCGGTGCCGAAGAGGTGGAGGTGGCGGTGGACTACTGCGGTGTTTGCCACTCCGATCTGTCGGTGTTGAACAACGAATGGGGATTCTCCGCCTATCCGGTCGTGCCGGGGCATGAAGCGGTGGGGCGCGTGACGGCGGTGGGCTCCCATGCCAAGGGCCTGAAGGTCGGTCAGCGGGTCGGCGTGGGCTGGACGGCGGACAGCTGCATGCATTGCCGGGCGTGCCTGTCCGGTGACCAGCACCTGTGCCGCAGTGCCGTGCCGACCATCGTCGGCCACCATGGCGGATTCGCCGAACGCGTCCGTGCCCACTGGGCCTGGGCGATTCCGTTGCCCGATGGCCTCGATCCGGCCGCCGCCGGGCCGCTGCTGTGTGGCGGCATCACGGTGTTCTCGCCGCTGCTGCTGCACGGGATCCGCCCGACCGACCGCGTCGGTATCGTCGGCATCGGTGGCCTGGGTCACATGGGCATCAAGTTCGCGAACGCCTGGGGCTGCGAAGTGGTGGCATTCACGTCGAGCGAATCCAAGCAGGAGGAGGCCCGCAGCCTCGGTGCGCACCGCGTGGTGTCGAGCAAGGACAAGGCTTCGATCGGCAGCGCGGCCGGCAGCCTCGATCTGTTGATCGTCACCGTGAATGCGCCGCTCAACTGGTCGGCCCTGTTGCAGACCTTGAAGCCGAAGGGCCGCATGCACGTGGTGGGCGCGGTGCTGGAGCCGATGGCGATCCCCGCGTTCAGTCTGATCGGCGCGCAGAAAAGCGTCGCGGGTTCGCCCACCGGCAGTCCCACCGCCATCGCGACCATGCTCGATTTCGCGGCGCGGCATCAGGTGCTCCCCGCTGTGGAGCATTTCCCGATGAGTCGCGTGAACGATGCGCTGGCGCACCTCGAGGCAGGCAAGGCGCGTTACCGGATCGTGCTGGACGCCGATTTCGCGTCGGCGCGCTGAAGCGAAGCGGTGCGGTGTCCGACGCGGTCGGACGATCAACCGGCGTCCCGCGGGTCGCACCGCTTTGCATCGATTGGATCTTTCAGTGCACCACGGCAGAGCGCCGATCGCCGCCGCGATCGGTGTTCCGTCCCGCGCAACTCCACGACGATGGCATCAACCCTCTGAATTGACGCAGGTCCTGTCGACCGCGCCGGCGCGTCGCGTATTGGTCCGCATATTGCGATTTGGGCGGCACGGCATTTCGCCGCCCCGTCGCCGTGAGGGTCCATGGGTACCGTGGTCATCGACGCCGAGCCGGAACCGATCACGGTCGATCCGGCACGGACCGCAGTCGTCATCATCGACATGCAGCGCGATTTTCTCGAACCCGGCGGGTTCGGGGAGACCCTCGGCAATGACGTCTCGCTGCTGAGCGCGGCGATCGAGCCGTGCAAGGCGCTGCTGGCCGGTGCGCGGCGCCACGGCATGCTGGTGATCCACACCCGCGAAGGCCATCGCCCCGACATGTCGGATGCACCGCCGGCCAAGGTCGAGCGTGGCGTGCCCAGCGCGCGCATCGGCGACGTGGGGCCCATGGGACGCATCCTGATCCGCGGTGAACCGGGGCACGACATCGTCTCCGAGCTGTATCCGATCGCCGGCAGGCGGTGTCGACAAGCCCGGCAAGGGCCTTCTACGCCACCGACCTGCAGTCCGTGCTGCGCAACCGCGGCATCGAGAACCTGATCGTCTGCGGCGTCACGACCGAAGTCTGCGTGCACACGACGGTGCGCGAAGCCAACGACCGCGGCTACCGCTGCATCGTGCCCGGCGATTGCTGCGGCTCCTACATTCCCGAGTTCCACATCGCGGGCCTGCGGATGATCAAGGCCCAGGGCGGCATCTTCGGCTGGGTCTCCGACTCGGCCCGCGTGCTGGCGGCATTGCACTGAAGGCGGCGGTGGCGCTCGCCATCGCCACGACCATCGAGGGGGGAGACGAACATGAGCGTATCGGCATCGAAGCCTGCCATCTGGGTACCCGGCGACTGGAACGCGCTGTTCGGGTTCGGCACGAACATCCTGGTCAATCTGCTGGTGCTGACCGGGCTGTTGCGGTTCGTGCTGCAGATGCCCGACGAGATCGTGTTCGGGCGCATCCTGCCCGCGGCCGGGTTGATGCTGTTCATGAGCACGATGTACTACGCGTGGCTCGCGTACCGGCTGGCCGAGAAGACCGGCCGCAACGACGTGACCGCGCTGCCGTCCGGCACCAGCGTGCCGCACATGTTCGTCGTGGTGTTCGTGATCATGCTGCCGATCAGCCTGACCACCGGCGATCCGATCAAGGGCTGGGAAGCGGGCCTCACGTGGGTCTTCATCCAGAGCTTCGTGCTGATGCTCGGCGGTTTCATCGCACCTTACATCCGCAAGGTCACGCCGCGTGCCGCGCTGCTCGGCACGCTGGCCGGTGTGTCGATCGCGTTCATCTCGATGCGGCCGGCGCTGGAGATGTACATGACGCCGGTGATCGGTGTCGTGTGCTTCGCGATCATCATCGTCAGCTGGTTCGGCGGCGTGCGCTACTTCAAGGGCATCCCGGCGGGGCTCGTCGCGATCGCCGTCGGCATGCTGATCGCGTGGGGTTCCACGGCGATGGGCCTCCACTACGGCGGCATGAGCCTCGACAAACTGGCCGCGTCATTCAGCAATTTCGGCTTCTCGTTTCCGATTCCGGCCATCGGCCATGTGTTCAGCGGATTCGAGTTCATCGGCGTCATCCTGGTGACGGCCATCCCGTTCGGCATCTACGACCTGGTCGAGGCAATCGACAACGTCGAGAGTGCGGCGGTCGCCGGCGACAGTTTCCCCACCACGCGGGTGCTGACGGCCGACGGCTTCATCAGCCTGGTCGGTTGCCTGCTCGGCAATCCGTTCATTCTCGCGGTCTACATCGGACATCCGGGATGGAAGGCCATCGGCGGACGCATCGGGTATTCGGCGGCCACCGGCATCGTCGTGATCCTGCTGTCGTGGTTCGGGATCCTCGCGGTGATGATGTCGCTGATCCCGGTGGTGGCGATCTCGCCGATCCTGCTCTACATCGGCATGCTGATCGGCGCGCAGGCATTCCAGGAAACGCCGAAGAGTCACGCGCCAGCGGTGATCCTCGCGCTGGTGCCGCATGTGGCGGCGTGGGGCAAGCTGCAGATCGACAACGCACTCGGTGCCGCAGGCACCAGCGCGGCCGCCGTGGGCTTCGACAAGCTCGGCCAGGTCGGCATTCTGTACGAAGGGCTCAACACGCTGGGTGGCGGCGCGATCCTGAGCAGCCTCGTGCTGGGCTCGATGGCGGTGTTCCTGATCGAGCGGCAGTTCGCGAAGGCTGCCGTGTTCGCGGCGATCGGCGCGGTGATGACCTTCTTCGGGTTCATGCATGGTGAACACATCGGGTTTGCGCAATCGCCCGCCGTTGCCGCGAGCTACCTGATCGTCGCGGCGGTGCTGCTCAGCTGCGCCCGCTATGCCGTCGTCACGCCGAAGCCGGCGGAGCACGGCGAAGTCGGTCACGGCGCGATGCCGGAACCGGCGAAGTAACCACCGAAGAGACCGGTAACGGGTTGCGTGCGCAGCCCGTTACCGGCCCCACGCGAGTTTGCGTTCCAGTCGGCGGGACCACGCCGTCAGGCTCCAGCAGATGATGAAGTAGAAGATGGCGACGAGGCCGTAGATCTCGGCCGGCCGGTCGAGCAGCCGGTTGCTGATCTGGCTGGCCGCGTAGGTCAGCTCGTTGATGCCGACGATGAACGCGAGGGACGTGTCCTTGGTCAGCGACACGAACTGGTTCACGAGGCTCGGAATGACGTTGCGCAAGGCCTGCGGCAGCACGACGCGGCGCAGCGTCTGTCCGCGCGACAGGCCGATGGCCCGGGCGGCTTCCACCTGGCCCCGCGGCACCGCCTCGATGCCGGCGCGGATGATCTCGGCGAGATACGCGGCGGTGAAGAACGCCAGCGCGTAGATCATCGTCACATAGCCGGGCACCGCCATGCCGAGCACGATCGGCACGAGGAAGTAGGCCCAGAAGATCACCATGATCAGCGGCAGCCCGCGGACCAGCCAGATGAACGCCGTCGCGGGAATGCGCAGCGCCTTCGCCGGGCTGACACGGGCCAGCGCGAGCAGCACGCCGCCCGGCAGCGCCAGTGCGAGCGATACCGCGGCGAGGATCAGCGTGAGGGCGAGGCCACCCAGCGGCCCGTCCGGATACTGGCCGACGAGCAGGTACAGCCAGTTGTCACGCAGGATGTCGAGCATGGGGCTGCGGCCGGCCGCGCTCGCGCCACGCGGCGAACAGCGTGATGACGAGCGACAGTGCGAGGTAGATCGCGGTGGCGGCCGCGAATGCTTCGAAGGTCCGGAAGGTGCGGCTTTCGACTTCGCGCACCTGGTACATCAGCTCGGCGACGCCGATCGCCATCGCGAGACTCGAATTCTTGGTCAGGTTCAGCAGCTGGTTCACCAGCGCCGGCACCATGGTCCGCAGTGCCTGCGGCAGGATCACCAGCCGCATCGCGCCGAGATAGCCCAGGCCGCACGCGCGGGCGGCTTCCATCTGACCGCGGGCGACGTTGCGGATGCCGCTGCGCACGTCTTCGGCCACGAACGCCGCGGTGTAGCAGGCGAGCCCCGCGAGGCCGGCCGCGAACTCGAAATTGCGGTCGTACAGCCACTCGAGCCAGACCTGCGGCAGCAACTGCGGCGCACCGAAATACCAGAACAGCAGTTGCACCAGCAGCGGCGTGTTGCGGATGAACTCGATGTAGGCCGCCGACAGCCACCGCGCCGGCGCGAACGGTGCCATGCGCGCAACCGCGAGGATGATGCCGAGCACGGCCGCGATGATCGCGGCCAGCGCCGACAACTCCAGCGTGACGACCAGCCCGGCTACGATCGCGTCGCGGTATTCCGCGGTGAGCAGGAATCCGAAGTCCAACCCGGTTTCCTATCCGCGGGCCTTCGCTTCGATCCGGAACGACCGCTGCAGCGGCGACTGCGATTGCGGGCCGAACCAGCGCTCGTGGATGCGCCGGGCTTCGCCGCTCTTCTCGAGATCCAGCAGGATGCCGTTCACCGCGTCGCGCAGTGCCGTCTCGCCCTTGCGCACGCCGATGCCGTAGGGCTCTTCGCTGATGTAGCCGTCGAGCAGCAGATAGTCGTCCTGTTTCGCGGTCTTCGATTTCAACGCCAGCAGGATCGTCTCGTCGGTGGTCATCGCCGCGACCTTGCCCTGCGCCAGCGCGAGAAACGCCGCCGGGTAGTCGGAGAACGAGATCACCTGCACGCTCGGCACCGCGGCGCGGATGTTCTGTTCCGACGTGCTGCCGCGCACGGAGCTGACCTTCTTGTTCTGCAACTGGTCGACATT
>JAHCKV010000119.1 GCA_026125595.1 Burkholderiales bacterium
GACAGCTACGAGGCGGAGCGGCGGCCGGTCGCGCGCGACGTCATCGACGCATCGGCGATGCGACAGCACGCGGTGTTCGCGACCGGCACATTGGCGCGGCTGGCGCGGGACCTGGCGATCTCCATCGTCGGGCATCTGCCGGCCGCGCAGAAGTTCCTGCGCACGGAACTGTCGGAAACGGAGATCACCTATCGCGACGGACCGCTCGTCGCACTCGGATCGCCGCCGCGGCATCCCCATCGCACCGATGCAGGAACGCGGGCGCGCGATGCGACCGTCGTCGATCCGGCCACCGGTGCCGGCACCGCGTTGTGGCCGATTCTGGCCGGCGCGCATCACACGCTGCTGGTGTTCGAAGATGGCGATGCCGGTGACACGTTCGGAGATCTCGCGGCGGGGTTCGACAGCACGCTGTTGCGAATCCTGCACCTCGGTCTTCGAAGCGATCCTGGGGGCGAAGTCCGTATCCGGTATCGGATGGCGGCGCCGGGCTGGGTGCTGGTCCGACCCGACCAGGTGATCGCCGGCCGCGGGCCGATCGACGACCGCCGCGAACTCGATACCTATCTCGACCGCGTGCTGCGGGTCGTCGTGTGACGGACCCGGGCCAAACGGCAACCGCGACGGCCCCGTCGTTCGCGGCGTATACGGTCGCCGGGGTCGAGCTGCACCTGCTGGCCGAACGCGCCGCATGGCTGCCGTCGTCGCGAACGTTGCTGGTGGCGGATCTGCACATCGGCAAGGCGGCGGCATTCCGGTCCCATGGCGTGCCGGTGCCGGGCGGCACGACGCTCGACGCGCTGGAGCGGCTGAGCCAGCTGGTGCGCCGGCACGGGGCCGAACGCATCGTGTTTCTCGGCGATTTTCTGCATAGCGCGCGGGGCCGGCTGCCGGCGACGCTGGCGCACGTATCGGCGTGGCGCGAAGCACATGCCGCGCTGGTGTTGACGTTGGTCGAGGGCAATCACGATCGTCATGCCGGATCGCCGCCCGACGATCTGCGGATCGAGACGGTGCGGGAGCCCCTCGTCGAGGGACCGCTGCGCCTGTGCCATCACCCGGTGGCCGATGCCGGCGGATACGTGATCGCCGGCCACCTGCATCCGGCGTTCGTGTTGCGCGCGCGGGCCAATGAACGGCTTCGATTGCCGTGCTACTGGTTCGGCCCGCGGGTCGGCGTGCTGCCGGCGTTCGGCGGATTCACCGGCGCTGCGCGCGTGGAACCCGAACCCGGTGATCGCATCTGGGTGATTGCCGATGACCGCGTGCTGGCGCTGCCGCTGCGCTGACCGGCGATCGTGTTCAGCGGAACCGCATCAGCCAGCCGATCCGCGCGATCCAGCCGTCGTACTTGGGGCCGCTGTCGGGACGTGACGAATACCACGTCGCGCCGATGTCGATGGCCTGCGTGCCGGTGATGCCCCAATTCAATCCGAGCTCCGCGACCGTGGTCTTGGCATCGTTGCGATAGGCCGTGAACTGATCGCCGTTGGCATCGAACACCGGATCGGCGGCGGACGCCTTGTATGACAGGTTGTTGTACCCCTGGCTGGCCCAGGTGCCGTTCCATCCCGGTCCGGCCGTTCGCGCCGTGAAGACCTGATCGCCGCCGATCCACGTGCCGGAGCCGTAGAGCGTGATCCGCTCCGCGATCTTGTAGTCGATCGACAGCCACGCCTTCGGATTCTTCAGGTCGTAGACGTCGCCCTTGCGGGCCCATCGGCGGTCGTAGCCGACGCCGGCGCCGAGCCGCACGCGGTCCGTCACGTACTTGCCGGCGCTGGCGGAAACGCCGAGCAACTGGCCGTTGCGGATGTCGGAGTCGCGAAACTGGAATGCCTCGCCGGAGAGCGCCAGTTCGAAGAAGGCGCCCGTGTAGCCGGGGTTGGGCTGGTAACGCCACGCCAGACGCCCGGTGGCCGCGAGGTTGGACAGGTCGGAGTAATC
The DNA here is from genome assembly GCA_026125595.1 of Burkholderiales bacterium. Lineage (GTDB taxonomy): Bacteria > Pseudomonadota > Gammaproteobacteria > Burkholderiales. The sequence goes on from JAHCKV010000119.1 coordinate 1,948, forward strand.
GAAGTACTCGCGCCCGCGGATCGCACCGCGCAGCACGAGACCGCTGCGGGTTCCGGTGATGACGCTGCGGGCGGCATAGCCTTCGGCGGTCAGGTACGTATCGGCCCGCTTGTCGCTCGCGGCGCGGTTCACGTTGCTGTCCCGCGCCAGATCGGCTTCGAGCCCGAACCGGGTGTCGGCGGCCCAGGCGGCGGTGGTCGCGCCCAGCAGCACTGCGGATGCGACGGCTGTCTTCCGGTCCATGTCTCGCCCCATAATGTCGCGACCGCAGTATGCCAACGGGTGACGCCATGGGAAAGTCGAAGAGTGGGCCGGACGAGATTCGCCGGCAGTGGTTGGTGCGGGCACTGGCCGCGGGACTGCTTGCCGGCGGCATGCCGCGCGCCGGCGCGCAGGTGGGTGGACAGGTGCCCAAACCGCTGCCGGCCGGACGATCGATCTACGAAGTGAAAGGCAACGTGCTGGTGAACGGCGAGCGGGCCACGGTCGGCACGCGGATCGCCGCCAACGACGTCATCGAGGTGTCATCGGGCGGCAAGCTGATCTTCGTCGTCGGCACCGATGCATTCATCCTGCGCGAGAAAAGCCGCTTGCAGATGACCGGCACCGACGGCGTGGTGAACCTGCTGCGGTTGACGACGGGCGCGCTGCTGTCGGTGTTCGGGCGCACGCCGAAGCCGAAACAGCTGCAGGGCATGACCGCGACGATCGGCATTCGCGGCACCGGTCTCTATCTCGAAGCGGAGCCCGATCGCACCTACGTCTGCACGTGCTATGGCCGGGTCGACATCGCGGCGTCCGATGATCCGGCGATCAACGAAACCATCACCGCCACCCATCACGACGATCCGCGCTACGTGTTCGGTCCGGATGCCAGGGACAAACGCATCGTGCCGGCCCCGTTCAAGAACCACGACGATCTGGAACTGATGCTGATCGAGGCGCTGGTCGGGCGCAAGCCGCCGTTCTCGTTGTTCGACGAAGGCTACGGCGGGCCGCGACGGTATTGAGCAAGGCCGCTCGCTACGGTCGCTTGTGTCCCCGCAGCAATACCATCACCGCACCGCCGCCACCGTCTTCCGGGCGCGCCTGAACATAGGCCAGCACCTCGTCGCGCTGGCCGAGCCAGATCGCGACCTTGCGTTTCAGCACCGGTTCGCCGTTCGCCGACCGATATCCTTTGCCGTGCACGATGCGGACGCAGCGGATGCCGCGTTTGACCGACTGGTTCAGAAACGTCGCGAGCAGGTCACGGGCCTGGTCGACGGTGAGCCCGTGCAGATCGAGATGATCCTGCAATGCCCAGTCGCCGCGGCGCAGTTTGCGCAGCACGTCGGGCGGAATGCCGTTGCGGCGATAGGCGAGCTCTTCGCCGACTTCCAGCGTGATGTCGCCTTCGAATTCGTCACTGAGCGTCGCGGCCAGCGCAGCCGCTTCGTCGTTGAGCGTCTGCACCGGAATCGGCGGTGGCGGTGGCACCGCCGGCACGACGCGGGCCGCCACCTTGATCGGCTTCACGTCCTTCACGGCTTCGCGAAACTCGTCGTCGTCCGTCGACATGGACCGCTCCGGTCATCGCGTCCGGCGGGTTACTCCAGCGAATCCAGATAACGTTCGGCGTCGAGTGCCGCCATGCAGCCGGTGCCGGCGCTGGTCACGGCCTGCCGGTAGACGTGATCCTGCACGTCGCCGGCCGCGAACACACCGGGAACGCTAGTCGCCGTCGCGTTTCCTTCGTTGCCGCTCTGCGTGACGATGTAGCCGTCATGCATCTTCAACTGGCCTTCGAACAGCTGGGTGTTCGGCGTATGGCCGATGGCGATGAACACGCCGGCCAGCGGCACGGCCTTGGTGCTGTGGTCCAGCGTGCTGCGGATCCGGATGCCGTGCACGCCCTTCGCGTCGCCCATCACTTCGTCGAGCGTGTGGTTCCATTCGAGGTGCACCTTGCCCTCTTCGGCGCGCTTCATCAGCTTGTCGCGCAGGATGGCCTCGCCGCGGAACTTGTCGCGCCGATGCACGACGGTGACGGATTTCGCGATATTCGACAGGTACAGGGCCTCTTCGAGCGCGGTGTTGCCGCCGCCGATCACGGCGACGTCCTGGCCCCGGAAGAAGAAGCCGTCGCAGGTGGCGCACGCGGAAACGCCTTTGCCCTTGTACTGGTCTTCGGACGGCAGACCCAGATACTTCGCGGACGCGCCGGTCGCGATGATCAGCGCATCGCACGTGTAGACGCCGTCGCTGCCTTCCAGCCGGAACGGCCGGTGGGTCAGCGAGACCTTTTCGATGTGGTCGTACACGATCTCGGTGTCGAAGCGCTCGGCGTGCTTCTGGAAGCGCTCCATCAGCTCCGGCCCCTGAACGCCCATCACGTCGGCGGGCCAGTTGTCCACTTCGGTGGTGGTCATCAGTTGGCCGCCGGCCGCGAGGCCGGTGATCAGCAGTGGCTTCAGGTTGGCCCGGGCGGCGTAGATGGCGGCCGTGTAGCCGGCGGGTCCGGAGCCCAGGATGATGAGGCGGTTGTGGCGTGTGGTGGCGGTCATGGTGCCTGGATAGATGGGGACGATGCGGCGTGGAAAACAGGGATTCTCGCGCGAGCGGCGCCGGACTGTCGAACCGGCTGTGCGGGAGTGGTCCGAGGGCCGGGTCAACGCCTATAATGCGCCATGCCCGACCCAATAAATCAAGGACATGCTTTTCTTCCGCCGGCGTACTGACAAGCTCGCGCCGGAACCGCTGCCGCCCCGCGTCGCGACCCTCATGCGCGAAGCGTGGTGGCTGGCCTTTGCCGGTGCCGGCGCCTATCTGGCGCTGATCCTCTTCACGTTCCATCCGTCCGACCCGGGCTGGTCCCACGATGTGTCCGAGTCGGTGATCCGCAATTCCGGCGGTGCGTTCGGCGCCTGGCTGGCCGATGTGCTGCTCTACGTCTTCGGGTTCTCGGCCTGGTGGACGGTCGTGCTGTGCCTGCTGGGCATCCTGTGTGTCTATCGCCGCATCGAGAAGCCCGCGGGCAGTCCCGACCGCAGGCCGGTCTACATTGCGTTGGCCGGCTTCGGCATCCTGCTGCTGGCTTCCAGCGGCCTCGAGGCGCTGCGGCTCCATTCGCTGCATGTGGCGTTGCCGTATCGGCCCGGCGGGTTGCTGGGCGAAGTGCTGGGGCGCGGCGTGTTCAGCGCGTTCGGCTTCACCGGTGGCACGCTCGCATTGCTGCTGGCGATGGCCATCGGCCTGTCGCTGTTCACCGGTTTGTCGTGGCTGCACGTGGCCGAGCGCGTCGGCTACGGCGTCGAGATCGCGTGGGAACGCGCGGTCCGCTGGCTCGATGAGCGCCGCGATCGCAAGCTGGGCCAGGAGGCCGTGCAGCACCGCAAGGAGGTGGTCGAGGAGGTCCGCGAACGACTGGACGTGGACGAGCGCGAGCCGATCCGCATCGAACCGCCGGTGATGGAGATCGTGAAGTCGAAGCGCGTCGCCCGCGAGAAGCAGAAGCCACTGTTCGAAGATCTGCCCGATTCCCCGCTGCCGCCGCTGCAATTGCTCGACGAACCGCCCGATGCGGTCGAAGTGATGTCGACCGAAACGCTGGAGTACACGTCGCGGCTGATCGAGAAGAAGCTGATGGATTTCGGCATCGAGGTGAAGGTGCTGGCCGCGTATCCGGGGCCGGTGATCACCCGCTACGAGATCGAGCCGGCGACGGGCGTGAAGGGCGCGCAGATCGTGAATCTGGTGAAGGACCTCGCGCGGGCGCTGTCCGTGGTCAGCATCCGGGTCGTCGAGACGATTCCCGGCAAGTCGTACATGGGTCTGGAGATCCCGAACCCGAAGCGCCAGGTGGTGCGGCTGTCCGAGATCCTGTCGTCGCAGGTGTATGCCGATCTCGCTTCGCCACTGACGCTTGCGATGGGCAAGGACATCGCCGGCAAGCCGGTGGTGGCCGACCTCGCGAAGATGCCGCACGTGCTCGTGGCGGGCACGACGGGTTCCGGCAAGTCGGTCGCGATCAACGCGATGATCCTGTCGTTGCTGTACAAGGCGACGCCCAACGAGGTCCGGCTGATCCTCGTGGATCCGAAGATGCTGGAGTTGTCGGTCTACGAAGGCATCCCGCATCTGCTGGCGCCCGTGGTCGTCGACATGAAGCAGGCGGCGTACGCGCTCAACTGGTGTGTCGCCGAAATGGAGCGGCGCTACAAGCTGCTGTCGAGCCAGGGCGTGCGCAATCTGGCGGGGTTCAACCAGAAGGTCCGGGACGCCGCGAAAGCCGGCACGCCGCTGACGAATCCCTTCACGATCACGCCGGAAGCGCCGGAGCCGCTGCAGGAACTGCCGCTGATCGTCGTCGTGATCGACGAGCTGGCCGACCTGATGATGGTCGTCGGCAAGAAAGTCGAAGAGCTGATCGCGCGGCTCGCGCAGAAGGCGCGGGCGGCGGGCGTGCATCTGGTGCTCGCGACGCAGCGACCCTCGGTCGACGTGATCACCGGCCTGATCAAGGCCAACATCCCGACGCGGGTGGCGTTCCAGGTGTCGTCGAAGATCGATTCGCGGACGATCCTCGATCAGATGGGGGCCGAGGCGCTGCTGGGGCAGGGTGACATGCTGTATCTGCCGCCGGGTACCGGCCTGCCGCAGCGTGTGCATGGCGCCTATGTCGCCGACGACGAAGTGCACAAGGTCGTGGACTACCTGAAGTCGCGGGGTGAACCGCAATACATCGAAGGCATCCTCGACGCGGGTGAAGTCGAGGAGGCCGGTGAAGGCGGTACGGAGGGCGGTGGTGACGTGGAAGCCGATCCGCTCTACGACGATGCGGTCGCGATCGTGCTGAAGAATCGGCGCGCGTCGATCTCGCTGGTGCAGCGGCACTTGCGCATCGGCTACAACCGCGCCGCACGATTGATCGAACAGATGGAACGGGCCGGGCTCGTGTCGAGCATGGCCACCAACGGCAACCGGGAGATCCTGGTGCCTGCGAGGACCGAATGACCTTCCTATTTCGCACTCTGGTCGGCGCGACGTTGCTGGGCTGGGCGAGTTTCGCCACGGCCGGCAGCATCGACATGCTGAAGGCGTTCATCGCGCAGGTTCACGGCGCGCGGATCGAGTTCAACCAGTCCGTGGTCGACGCCAACGGACGCGACGTGCAGCAGTCCGGCGGCACGTTCCAGTTTTCGCGGCCGGGCAAGTTCCGTTGGCTCTACACGAGACCATACGAACAATTGATCGTCGGCGACGGCGCGAAGGTCTGGCTCTACGACAAGGACCTGAACCAGGTCACCGTGAAAGCGCTGGGCGATGCGCTCGGTTCGAGTCCGGCGGCGCTGCTGGCCGGCAGCAACGACATCGACCGGGCCTACACGTTCGCCGAACTGCCGGCCCGGGATGGTCTCGAATGGCTCGAAGCCACGCCGCGGGATCCCGATTCGAGTTTCGAGAAGATGCGCATCGGATTTCGCAAGGCGAATCCCGAGGCGATGCAGTTGTTCGACCGCCTCGGGCAGATCACCACGATCCGGTTCACGAAACTGGAACGCAATCCGAAACTGGCGGCCGACCTGTTCCGGTTCACGCCACCCAAGGATGCCGACGTGGTCGGCGACCTGTGATCGCGCCGCGCTGAATCGTGGCGGATCTGTTCGAAGCCGAGCGGCCCGGCACCGGAGCGTCGCCGACCGATGTGGCGCCGCTGGCCGAGGCCATGCGGCCGCGGCGTCTCGACGATGTGGTCGGCCAGGCCCATCTGATCGGTCCGGGAAAACCGTTGCGGCTCGCCGTCGAATCCGGCAAGCCCCATTCGATGATCCTGTGGGGGCCGCCGGGAGTCGGCAAGACGACGTTGGCACGCCTGATCGCCAATGCGTTCGATGCCGAGTTCACGGCGATCTCGGCCGTGTTTTCCGGCGTGAAGGAGATCCGCGAGGCGGTCGGCAAGGCGCAGGAACTGCTCGATCGCAGCGGTCGGCGCACGATCCTGTTCGTCGATGAAGTGCATCGCTTCAACAAGGCGCAGCAGGACGCGTTTCTGCCCTACGTCGAGCGCGGTGTGGTGACGTTCATCGGCGCCACCACCGAGAATCCGTCGTTCGAAGTCAACGGTGCGTTGCTGTCCCGCGCGGCGGTGTACGTGCTCAATTCACTGACGGCGGACGAACTGCGCATCCTGCTGGAGCGGGCGCGGATCGAAGCGCTGGGCGGACTCGTCTTCACCGACGGCGCCATCGACATGCTCACCGGATTCGCCGACGGCGATGCGCGACGCCTGCTCAACATGCTGGAAACGATCCGCGCCGCCGCCGGCGCCGCCGGCGTCGAGGAAGTGGACGACGCGTTCCTGCAGAGCACGCTGTCGCAGAATCTGCGCCGGTTCGACAAGGGCGGCGAAGCGTTCTACGA
>JAHCKV010000012.1 GCA_026125595.1 Burkholderiales bacterium
CGCAACGAGCCGGCCGTACCGGTCCTGATCGATGATCGCGAGCGTGGCCGGCTGCTGCATGCACATCTCGCCCAGGCTCACCTGGGACGCCTTGCCGCCCGGTTGCGACTTCTCCGGCGCGTCGATCTGCGCTAGCCGCACTTTGATCCGGCCGCCGTGCGCGGTCTCGAATCGGATCGTGTCCCCATCGGCAACGCTGACAACGATGCCGTGCAGGAGCCCGTCTGCGAGGGCGGGGAACGAGAGTAAGGCGAGAAGGAGGGCGGCGTGCCTCATCTTCTGGTACTTGCGAAAGTCTTATGTTGTTGACGTGGGCTTCTCGATTGCAGCCCTGCAGAGCTTTTCGATGGACCGCAGAATCGCATCCATTTTCGGCTGGATCGGGTCATCGTCGAATCCCTGATAACAAATCTTCTCGTATCTCTCGACTCTATCGAAATGGTCAATTTCAGCCTGCGGCCCCCGGAAACTATCTCGCCGGGCAAGACGCATTCTCATATTGGCGGCACTGCATATTTCCATCAGGACAGAATGCAAGTCATCGAAGGGACGGGTCGCATCGACTCCAAGTTGAGCCATGAATCGGTAGCGAACGGCCTGAAGTTGCGCGAAATGATCGCTGTGTGATCGATAGCGTTCGAGATGAACATAGGCTGCGTCGAGAGCAGATTTCAGATCGTCGGATTCATCGGGAGCAGAGGTTCGACTGTCGCTTTCATGCGCATAGCCGCCAATCGATCGAATGTGTGAAACGATGTCCCGCGATTTGTAGAAAAGCGCAAGCACCTCCTCAGCCAATTCCAATCGACGCTTGCCGATGTGCTCGCGGCGCCAAGCATCCACTGAATACACGCCGACGCTGGCTGCAAGGATAATCGCTGCACTTTCCACAACCTGTAGCACTTCTGATATTTTGGGGCTATAGATCTCCCGGACTGTGAAAACAATAACAGTCATGACGATGCAAAAAACTGCGAAAGCCACTGCGGAGCCTAAGGTGCGTAAGCACGTTGGCGAACAAACCGCTGGCAAGTCGGGAGATTTCTTCATCGCCCGCGTCGCCACATCACCATCGAAAATCCTACCGCCAGCGGCGCGACAGTCGTGGGCTCGGGAACGGCAGCGAGTGCAGCGATTGAACGCATTCTTTACCCCGAAGAGAATGGCTATCGGCGTTGCCGCGTCATCTCGGATGAATCCAGAGGATAGGCAGCACTCCCTCAAGAGCGAGATTGGTTGCGACAGCTATGCCGGATAGATTGTACAGCCCCTGCCTGTAGCCCCGTTCGACGTGGCCCACCAGCAGGGTGTCACCCGCCTGGGCGAGGCAGAGGCGGCCGAGGGCCGAGGGATCCAGGCTCCACGTCGTGCGCTTCTCGAAGAACAGGACGGCGCCGTCCAACCAGTGAGCCGCCGTTCCGGCGGTCCGGGCCTGGATTGCGGCGCAGTCTTCGGGCAGATCAGCGGGACCGGCGAAGCGGACGACGTCGCCACCGGCCGGCGGGCTCACGCGCCCGGTGCCGTCCAGGATGCCGACCAGCGGGGCATGGCGGGCGCCCGGCGGGTCGATTCGCAGCCCCACAGCCTGCAGGACGTCGTGGATCGGGACGGACAGCAGATCGGAGATCAGTTGCAGTTCCGATAGCGTGAATGCCCGCCGGCCTCGAAGCGCCAAGCTCATGGCGCCCGGATCCATCCCCATCTTCGTGCACAGCGCGCGGCGGGAGATCTGACGATCTCGGAACAGGCCGTCGAAGTACGCGGTGTTCACGGGAAGAATACGATCGGCCATGGCTGTTAGCGTTGCGAATTTAGCAAATGCTAACAGACGTTAACGGAAGTCAACGGAGCAACGCGGAATCCAGATCGGAGCTTGCTGCGCCAAGCACCTGATCCGATGCGGTATTTCTCTGGATGTTGGTCGATATCGTTGCGATAATCGCAACATCATGAGCGAGGCGCAGGGAGGCGGTAGCTGCAATGGGTCGCGTAGTGCGGACCGAGAGGAAGCGGGCGCTGTTTCTGCAGGCCCTGCTGGATTCCGGTGGCGTGGTGACGGTCGCCGCGAAGAAGGCCGCTATCGGGCTGCGGACGGCGTACGACTGGCGCGAGGCCGATGCCGGTTTCGCCAAGGACTGGGACGACGTGGTCGAGCAGTCGACGGCGTTGCTGGAGGCGGAGGCCATCCGGCGAGCCTGGAAGGGTACGTTGAAGCCGATCTTCCAGGGCGGGAGAAAAGTGGGCTCGGTGCGCGAGTACAGCGACACCCTGCTGATCTTCGCGCTCAAGGCACGCAAGCCGACCGTCTACCGTGACCGGGTTTCCGTCGACCATTCCGGCCGTGTTGATGGAACGGCTGAGCTCAATGACATTGACCGAGCTGGCCGACTACTTGCGATCCTTGCCGGAGCCGCTGCGGCAGTCGCTGGACAAGGAACTGCGGGCGCTGACACCGGTGTGGGTACCGATTCCGGGGAGCGTTCAACAGCGGGCGTTCGAAAGTAAAGCCGACGTCCTGTATTTCGGCGGCGGAGCTGGCGTTGGAAAAACTGATCTCGTCGCCGGTCTGGCGCTGACGAAGCACCGGCGCTCGATCATCTTCCGCCGGGAGGGCACGCAACTCTCCGGCATCGTCGAGCGGCTCACGGAGATCCTGGGCGGGCGAGACGGATTCAGCGGGCAAGGCCTCGGTCTGTGGCGGGTCGATGATCGTGTGATCGAGTTCGGTGCCTGCAAGGATCTGGGTGACGAACAGCGGTACATGGGACGGCCGCACGATCTCAAGGCATTCGACGAGGTGCCGACCTTCCTCGAGCACCAGTTCAGGTTCCTCTGCGGCTGGCTGCGCACCGAAGATCCGAACCAGCGCTGCCGTGTCGTCTGCACGGGGAACCCGCCGCTCGACTCTGACGGCGACTGGGTGATCGAGTTCTGGGGTCCGTGGCTTGATCCTCGGCATCCGAACAAAGCCGAGCACGGCGAGTTGCGCTGGTACGCGATGGTCGACGGCAAGGAGATCGCCGTGCCGGATGCGACGCCCCTGGAGCACAAGGGCGAGGTGATCCATCCGAAGAGCCGGACGTTCATCGGTGGTACGGTGAAGGACAACCCGCATTATGTGCGCAGCGGGTATGCCGCCCAGTTGCAGGGCCTTTGGGAGCCCTTGCGTTCCCAGTTGCTCTACGGCGACTTCACCGTCCGCTACACGGACGATGCCCGGCAGGTGTGCCCGACCGAATGGGTCGAAGCAGCGATGTCTCGCTGGACCGCCGATGGAAGCCGGCAACCCATGGACTCGGTCGGCGTGGACGTGGCCAGAGGGGGGAAAGACGAGACGATCATCGCCCGCCGGCATGGTTGGTGGTTCGATGAACTGGTGTGCCGACCGGGTAGAGCGACGCCGGACGGGCCGGCGGTGGCCGGTGAAGTCGTCGCGGTGGTGAGGGACCATGCCCCGGTGCACGTCGACATCGTCGGGATCGGCGCATCGGTCTACGACCACCTGAAAGGGATCAACGTCCACACGGTGGGGATGAACGGTGCCGAAGCCACCGAGGAGCGCGACGCCTCGAAACAGATGACGTTCTACAACCGCCGCGCGCTCTGGTGGTGGCGCATGCGGGAAGCCCTGGACCCGGTACGTGGGCAGTCGCTGGCGCTGCCACCGGATCCGAAGTTGAAGGCCGATCTGTGCGCACCGCGTTTCGAAGTGAAGCCGCGCGGCCTGTTGATCGAATCGAAAGAGGATCTCGTTGAACGGCTGGGGCGGAGTCCTGACCGCGGGGACGCCATCGTCTACGCGCTGAACCACACGGCGAAGCGAGGCGGGCCGACCGCCCAAGGCCGCCCGCGTTCGGCGGTAACCGAGCACAACCCGTTCGGATGACCGCGCAGTCCGCACCCCTTAAAACATCGAACGTTGCGAAAATCGCAACATCGCGCGCATACTGCCGCCGATTCCTCATCGGGACTTGAACATGGGTGATCTCTTCGGTGGATCGAAGCCACCACCGCCCCCGACTCCGCCGCCGCCAGCACCGCCACCCCCGACGGTCGACACCGCACGTCAGGCTGCGGAGGACACGGACAAGGCTCGGCGTCGTCGTGGTCGGGCTGCTGCGATCTTCGCGGGTGGTGACACCACGGGAGAAGTGGCGACGACTGGAACCAAGATGCTGACGGGGCAGTGATGGCCGACGAACGCGTCGAAGAGGTTCTGCGCCGGCAGGCTGCGATGGAGAGCAAGCGATCGCCGTTCGAAACCCAGTGGCGTGAGATCGACGAGCGCATGGGAACGACGGGGTCCGGGTTCGGCAGCCAGTCACAACCCGGTCAGAAGCAGACGGCGCTGCTGTTCGATTCGACGGCGCCACTGGCGGCGGAGCGGTTCACGGCAGTGATGGAGTCGCTGATCACGCCTCGGCATCAACGCTGGCAGGGGCTGCAGGCGGCGGAGGAATCGCTGCGCGAAGACGACGAGGTCGTCGAGTACTTCGACGCCGTGACGCGCTTGCTGTTCAGAGTGCGATATCACCCGCGAGCCAACTTCGCCGGTCAGTGGAGCGAGAACTACGGTTCGCTCGGTTACTACGGCACGGGTGCTGTGTTCATCGACGAGAAGATGGGGCGGGGTCTCCGTTACCGTGCGATCTACCTGGGCGAACTCTTCATCGAAGAGAACGACGACGGCTTGATCGATACCGTCCATCGGCGATTCAAGAAGACAGCCCGACAAGCGGCTCAGGCGTTTGGTGAGGCGGCGCTTCCCGAGAAGATCCGGGTTGCTGCGGGGAAGGAACCCGAGAAAGAGTTCGAATTCATCCACTGCGTTCGGCCGGCCGACGAGGTGAAGCATCGACGTGCCGACTACGCGGGCATGCAGTTCGCGTCGTGGTACATCGCCGTCGAGGGTAAGCACTTCGTCCGCGAGGGCGGATACCGGACGTTCCCCTATGCGATCTCGCGGTACGTGACGACACCGCGATCGGTGTACGGCAAGTCGCCCGCGATGACGGCGTTGCCTGAAATCAAAACCGTCAATCAGATCCGCAAGGACATGCTGATGGCGGGGCAGATGGGGCTGCTGCCGCCGCTGCTGCTGCAGGAAGACGGAGCCCTGGAGCCATTCCAGATGCGACCGGGCGCGTTGAACTACGGCGCCCTGGACGCGAACGGGAACCCGCTGGTGCAGCCCTTGAAAGTCAGTGGTGACATGGGATGGGGCGAAAGCCAGTTGCAGGAAGGCCGCAAGGTCATCAACGACGTCTTCCTGGTCACGCTGTTTCAGATCTTGATCGAGAACCCCCGCATGACAGCCACCGAGGCGCTACTGCGGGCACAGGAGAAGGGTGCGCTGCTGGCGCCCACGGCGGGCCGGCAGGAATCGGAAGCGCTGGGTCCACTGATCGAACGCGAGCTCGACCTGCTGGCGATGGCGGGACAGCTGCCGCCGATGCCGCGGAAGTTGATGGATGCCGGCGGACTTCACGAGATTACGTACGACAACCCGATGTCGCGCATGGTCCAGTCGGAGGAGGCGGTGGGCACGTTGCGCTCGTTCGAGCAACTGACGCCATTCGCGAACATCAATCCCGAGGTCATGGACATCTTCGACCCGGACGAAACCGGCCGGATCGTGACGCGGGTCAATGGCGTTCCTGGTAAGGCGATCCGTTCACGCGAGCAGGTGGCAGCCGTGCGGGAGGCCCGCAAAGCGTCGCAGTCGCAGCAGAGCATGCTGGATGCCGCACCGGTCGCGGCCAGTGCGGCGAAGGATCTGGCACAGGCTCAGGCACTGATGCGTGCACAACCCGCTGTGATTCCGGGGCAACTGTGATCACGCAATGGCGTGAGCATCTCGAGCGGGCGCTGCGGCGCAAGCGCTCCTATCAGGCCACGTTCCTGAACAAGGAGGGCGATCCGCATTCGCCGGCTGCGGACGTTCTGGCGGACCTTGCGAAGTTCTGCCGAGCCCATCGCACGACGGCGGTGTTCTCCAGTATCCGGGGGGTGTTCGATCCCTACGCCTCGGCGCGGGCTGACGGACGCCGGGAGGTGTGGCTGCGCATCCAGAGCCATCTGCGGTTGAACGATCGGCAGTTGGAGCGGATTCAGGACCACGCGGAAAGCGAGTGACTCAACAGGAGAAGGCGATGGGCAAGAAGGTCGGAGTGATGATGGGCGACACGGTGATCTACATCCACCCGGGCAATCGGACGCCGGGTGGTGTGCAGCGCGAGCACCCGGCGATCGTCACAGCGGTTCGGGAGAACGCGGATGCACCACGGGTGAACCTGATGCTGTTCCTGGACGGCCGAGCGGCAGCGCCGAAGGTCGATGTCCAGCACCAGAGCACGCTAACCGAGGAAGGCGCGGGCGAAGGGGCGACGTATCGGATGCGCGACGAACCCTTGGCCTTTCAGAAAGCGAAGGGCTGATCCAATCAACGCAGGAGGGTGAGACATGGCAGAGGCAGGCGCACAGGGCGGGGCAGGAGATGCAGGCGGCGGTGCTGGTGCAGGCGCTGGTGGCGAGGGAGGGGCGGCGCCGTGGTTCGCCGGCATTCAGGATGCGGATTTGCGCGGTTTCGCAGAGACGCGCGGTTGGACTGGCGTCGATCAAGTAGTCGAATCGTATCGCAACGCCGAGAAGATGCTCGGTGTGCCGAAGGACAAGCTGCTGCGGATTCCGGAGGGCAACGATCCGGCGCAACAGGCCGAGTTCTACGCGAAGCTCGGGCGTCCGGAGAAGCCGGACGGCTACAAGGTCCCGGATGCGTACAAGCAGGACGCCGTGGTCGGCGGCTTTCGGGATACAGCCCATGCGCTCGGGTTGAGTGACAAGCAGTTCGAAGGCGCGCTGGACTGGTACACGAAGACGGTGACCGGTTTCCAGCAGCAGGAACAGCAGCGTGCCGAGCAGCAGGCCGAAGCGGATCTGGCAACGCTGCGGGACGAATGGGGCATGGCGTTCGACCAGCGCATCGAGATGGGGCGTCGCGTGGCACGGACATTCGGCGTCGACGAAGCCACGATGACGAAGATGGAGGCCGCGATGGGAACGGCGGCGTTCATGCGGCATTTCGCCGGCATCGGCGAGAAGCTGGGCGAGGACAACTTCGTCGATTCCGGTGGTGCGGCGGGCTCACGCATTCTGTCGCCCGAGGGTGCCAAGGCTCGGATTACCGAGCTGAAGAACGACAAGGGGTGGTTTGACAAATTCATCGCTGGCGACGTGGAGGCGAAAGCGGAGTGGGATCGCCTGCATGTCATGGCGTATCCGGGCACCACTGAATCCGGGCCGGTGCCGGGGATGAATCCGAAGGAGAAATAGCCGGGCCCGCTGGGGTCATGAGAGACACGTCGGGAGTAGCCAGCAGATCGAAACCCCCGTGTAGGTACCGGGGCCCAGCGGTGTGGATCGTCAGCCCTCGGCGCCAACCTTCGACCGGGAGCACCCGGGCGGCCCGGAATCTGCGTTCTCCGCCCGGATTTCATTGTACTGTTGCGAAAATCGCAACATTCGGTATAGTCGCGCTCGTGCACGGGAACGCTGAATAGCTCCGTGACCCACCGGCAGGAAGCCGGCGACTGGTGTCCGCGACAGGACATTGCAGGGTTCCGCGAGTAGCGGGGACGCCCTCGGAAATTGATCCCAATCAACTTCGGAGGACGACATGTCCCAGAATTTCGCAAACTCACAGGTCAGGCAGTACGCGTCCACCATCGAGCTGGTCCTTCAGCAGAAGGGTTCCAAGCTCCGCGATACCGTCGAAGTGAAGGGCGGATACCGCGGCAATCAGGCGGTGGTCGTCGAACAGATCGGTGTCGTGGAAGCCCAGAAGCGCACCACGCGCTACGCTGCTTTGGAGCCTCGCGATACGCCCCATGACCGTCCGTGGGTCAGTCCCGAGGTGTACGACTGGTTCGACATGGTCGATCACTTCGACAAGCTGAAGGCGCTGGTCGATCCCACCGGCAGCTATGTCCAGTCCGCGGTGATGGCCCTCGGTCGTCGATACGACGACGAGATCATCCGCGCGATGTTCGCCGATCGGAAAGCCGGCGAGACGGGAGTGTCCACGGTTTCGTTCCCGGCGAGCCAAGTGGTCGGTGTCACCGTCGGCGCGGGCGGCAACACCGGGATGAACCTGGCCAAGCTGCGCGCGGCGAAGAAGATTCTGATGGCCAACGAGGTGGATTTCGACTCGGAGCCCGTCACGATCGCGGTGACCGCCGAAGAGCACGACGAACTCCTGAACGAAACCCAGATGATCAGTCTGGAGTTCCAGGATAAGCCGGTGCTGGTCGAAGGAAAGATCACCCGGTGCATGGGTTTCGACTTCAAGCACTCCGAGAAACTGCAGCTTGACGGCAGCGGCTATCGACGCCTTCCGGTGTGGGCGAAATCGCGGGTGCATCTGGCGACCTGGGAGGAGATCTACACCAGCGTCGATCGTCGCTACGACAAGTCGGGCCATCCCTGGCAGGTGTACGCCATGGCGATGTTCGGCGCCACCCGGAAAGAAGAGAAGGGTGTCGTCGAGATCAAGTGCGCGTAACCCACCGGTAAAGGAGAACCATCATGGGTGTAGTGAATACCAAGGCCGCTGCGGTGGCCAATGCGGACGCGCTGCCGACGATCATGACGTCGCGAGCGCTCATGGGCGGCGATGTGAAGTGCTGCATCGGCACCGTCGAGGTAGCAGCCGGCGACGACGACACCAGCGTATTCCGATTCGCGCGGGTGCCGTCGAACGCTGTCCCGCTGTCGATCCTGCTGTTCAACGACGCGATCACCGGTGGGACGGTCTACCACTTCGGTCTTCATCACACGGAAGCGAACGGGGGCACCGCGGTCGATGCCGATCTGTTCGCCACCACCGTCGACCTGAGCGCGGCGCGCGCAACGGCCGGCCCGCTCAACCTCCTGTTCGAAGCGCTGAACATCGACCAGGCGGGCAAGCGGTTGTGGGAACTGGTGGCGGGGCTGACGGCTGACCCGCAATGCGACTACGACCTGACCGCCACTGGCGCGACGGTCGGATCGGGAGCGGGAACCATCACCGTGATCCTGCTCTACACGGTCGGCTGATCGGTTGGACTACCTGAGACGCCCGGCGCTGTAGCGGCTCCGGGCGTTTTCACAAGGAGAGGCAGATGGCAACGCGTCGGTACGGTGTGAGTGTGGGGGAAGGAAAAGTCCAAGTGAGCGAAGCGGTGGGCAGTGCGACGAACGCCGATCACGTCGAACTCACGGTCGACTTCGACGCCACGATCAGCGGAGTGGCCGGGAGCATGAAGCGCAACGACGTGATCCAGGCATTGCGGGCGCTGGAACAGTACATCCTGGGCGCCAACTGGCCGCCGGCATAAGGGGGCGACATGTCGCATATTCAGGATCAGGTGCTGGGCGGGACCAGTGTGCCCCAGCACGGTACCGCTGGGGCTGGCCACGTTCTGCCCGTGGGCCTGGGGGCCGGTGAGCGTCGCACGAACGATCCGTCGACGAGCTACCGAGTTGTCAGCCCAAACGCTCGGCGGACCGTCATCTCGAACGGCGCGGCCTCCGCAAAAGCGGTTGCCCCGGCAGGCGTCGCAATCCGCGTGCTGACGGTGCATGTGACCAAAGCGTTGACAGGGACGGTCACGTTGGCCGGCTCGAAGGACGAAACGGGCACCGACATGAGCATCGTCCTTCCGGGCGGATATGTCGGCGCCTTCGGCCTCGGCAGTGCTGCCGAGTACCCGTCGGGCATGTCTGTCACAAAATCGAGCGCGTCGGATGACGGCTTGGTCATCGTCGATTGGGATCTGCTGTGATAGCTCGCGAATGCGGGATGGCGCTGGCGCTGACCACGCAGTACATCGTCAGCGCGCAGGCGCTGCCCGTGGGACCGTTCACGCTGAGCGGCTGGGGGCAGGTGAGAGACACCGCGATCACCGATCGTGTGTTCATCGGTAGCGGGACTGCTGGCGCTCCGGCGCTGCGCTGGGACGCCACCAACAAGCGTGCCGTCCTGTACCAGATTGGGGGCAGCGACATCGTCGCGAGCCCCGCTTACTCCTGGCGGCCATTCGACTGGCGACACGTCACGGCGACCCATGACGGCACCACGGCGAAGATCTACATCAACGGATCGTTGGTCGCCTGGGCCGCAGATTCGACGACATTCACGACTGCGACCGTTCGGGTGGGGAGCGATGCCACGCTGTCGTTTTCCGGACGACTGGACGACATCGCGGTGTTCGCGCGAGCCCTGACAGCAAAAGAGGTTGACCACGCGTTCTATGCTCGGACCTATCCGCCTGATGCGCTGTTCCTCGACTATCGCTTCGACGATCCTCTTGCGGCGTCGATCGTCGATCTATCGGGTCGCAGCAATCACGGCACGATCAACGGCAGTCTCGCAATCACCAACTGGTCGAGCTCGTCGTACTCGACGCCGCGCTTCCTCGATCGTGACATGGGGCTGTGTCTGCGCCTGAACGGCACGGACGAAGGCATCACCTTGCCGGGTACGGTGACGCAGGCGCTCGGCGATGCGTCCGGCTTCACGTTGCTCGCATGGGCCCGACCGCTCGATATGGTGTCGACGTCTCGCCGGCTGTTCTCCGTGCTCTCGAACACGGGCAACGCTGGCGCACTGATCCAGACAACGCCGTCCGCAGGCGACTTCGTGTGGGAAACCTTCGCACGGTCGCAAGGATCGGATGCCACCGAGTCGACCCTGGCGCGGCGCGAAGAGCGGCCATTTCCCGGCCGGTGGCAGCATGTTGCGCACGTTAGCGACTTCGCGGCGCTGGTATGCGAAACCACGGTCAACGGGGTTACGTCGATCGCAGACAAGGCGCTGGCATGGAGTCGGGCGTCGTGGCTTGGCAGCACGCAAGGTGGGCACATAGGGCAGGCGGCCGCCGCGAACTGGTGGAACGGTGATATCGACGAAGTCATGATCTATCGTCGGGCGCTCACCAGAGCGGAGCGCAGCCGAGGATATCTCACCGGTAGCCTGGCCCGATGATTGCTCGTTCTGCGGCTTGATTTCGACGACGGCGAGATCGTCGATGCGACGCAGCAGCATGCGCTGACACTGAACAACATCTCCGCGCTGGACAATCTCCGAGTGAGCATGTCGTGAGGCAAGTGAATGCCCTGCGCGTCGGTCAGCGGACGCCCTACCAGATCGGGGCGTTCTACATGCCGAACTGGCGCACCAAGGCGCTGGGATTGTCGTTCGATGGCTTGACGTGGGAGACCCTGAACAACTTCTCACTGGTCACGCCCCTGAAGGGCCGGTACCACTGGGAAGGTGATACTGAGTTGATGAATCAGCAGCTCGCCGAAGCCGCACGGCACGGGCTGTCGTATTTCGCGTTCGATTGGTATCACAACGAAACGACGGGCAAGCCGGGACAGATCCTGCTGAATCACGCCCTGGACGGCTACCTGCGCGCGGACAGCAGACTTCGGTCGAAGGTCAAGTTCGCGATCAACTGGGTGACGCACACCGGATTCACCCCCACGACAGAAACGGAATGGGAGGCGTGCTACGAGGACTGGGCAGCGAAGTATCTGCTGCATCCGGACTACCTGCGCGTCGACGGACGGCCGGTGATCTGGGTGTTCGAGACCGACCAGGTGCGGAAGAACGCCCAGGGCACCAGCGATCGCTTCTCGACGACGGCAGGCTTTCGCATGCAGCGGGCGTGCAGCGTCAGCAACGACGGTGGCAAATTGCTGATCACCATCACCGACCTGCCAGCGAATCCACCGATCGTCGGGACAACCGAGTTCCCGCCGACAGGCACGAGCATTCAGTTTCGGACTACTGGAACGCCCCCGACTGGACTGGCGAATCAGACCGGCGCGCAGAAGTACTACGCGATCAAGAAGGGGCAGTACACGGGGCACCTAGCGACCAGCACAGGGGCTGCGGCGGCCGACGCCGGGATCGCGTATACCAACGCAGGGTCTGGATCTCACTCGGTGGTGTTGGGTTTCAATTGGTCGCCGACGCGAACGCACGCACAGGTGTACGCGAAGCTGTTCGAATACTGCGCCGCCAATGGAATTCCGAAGCCCGTCGTGCTGGTCGGCGGCGCGTTCCCCACGCCGTTCTGGTTCAACGAATATCAGATCGCCGGCGTGGAGGGCACTTCGCCCTACAACTACATCGGCGGGTACGTGGATGGGCAGGACGTCGGGAAGACCTACGCGAGCAGCGGGGGGCAAGTCTGGCCGAACACGTTCGCCGAACTGGCCGAAGCCTACGAAGAGAACACGCTCAAGAATTTTCGAGATGGCCGCGTGCCGCTGCACGTTCCGACGTTGTGTACGGGCTGGGACAACACGCCGTGGGACGGGCCTTCGTCTCGCGTCGCAATCGGTACGCTACGTCAGATCCGCCAGCACTTCCGCAATCAGCAGGCGCTGATGGATCGCTACCCGCAGATGTGCCGCGGCATGGCGATCATTAATGCATGGAACGAGTACGGTGAGGGCGGGTACTGCGAGCCATCCATCCGCTACGGTCGAGGGATTCTGCAAGCCGTGAGCGACGTTTTCGGGCGCGCCTGATGGCCTCTCAAGTCGAGATCGCGAACCGCGCGCTGCAGAAGCTGGGATCGTGGCGCATCGCATCCCTGAGTGACGACACGAAGCTCGGGCGGACTGTGAATGTCGCATGGGCCACTGTCCGCGATGCGGAGCTCCGCGGAAAGAACTGGTCGTTCGCGATGACGCGCGCGAACCTCGGCGCGTTGACCGAGGTGCCGGCGTTCGGATACGGCAATCAGTTCTTGCTGCCGCCCGAATGCCTGCGCGTCGTACAGGTCGGAGAGGACTGGGTCACGCCGACGCTCTCGTACTACCGGAGCAGTTCGGATCGCGACTGGATGATCGAAGGTCGGAAGATCTTGACCGATCGGCCCGCTCCGTTGCCCGTGCGCTACGTCCAGCGCGTGGAAGACACGCAGCAGTGGGACGCGACGTTCGTTGAAGCGTTCGCGTCGAAGCTGGCCCATGAGATCTGCGAGGATGTGACGGGCTCGTCTTCCAAGCAGGAGAGCGCGCGACTGCAATACCAGGATGCGATCCGAGTGGCCATTCGCGCCAATGCGATCGAGTTGCCGCCTCAAGGCCTGCCCGACAACTCCTGGGTCACTGGGAGGCTGTGATGGCGAAGGCCTCCCCGGCGCTGGTCAATTTCAACTCAGGCGAGTGGTCTGCCCACATGGAAGGCCGCGTCGACATCGACCGGTACCGCAACGCGTGCAGACGGATGCGCAACTTCGTTGGCTTGGTTCAGGGCCCTGCGCAGAAGCGGGCCGGTACCCCGTTCGTCGCTTCGGCAAAGCACGGCAACAAGAAGACGTGGCTGGCGCCCTTTCGGTTCTCGGAGGCGCAGGCCTATGTGCTGGAGTTCGGCGACCAGTACGTCCGGTATTACACGGACCGGGCGCAGTTGTTGTCGGGACCGTCCACGCCCTATGAGACGGCGACGCCCTACCTGGAAGCCGATCTCACTGGACCGGATGGAGCATTCGCGCTTTGGACGGCACAGGTCGCGGACGTGGTCTACATCTTCAACCGGGCGTATGCGCCGCGGAAGTTGGTCCGTCTCACGCCGTCGACCTGGAGCATGGCGACCGCCGAGTTGCGGGGCGGTCCGTTCAAGGATGTGGATCCCGACAATCCCGTGACCGTGTATGCGTCGGCTGCCACCGGTGCGGTGACGCTGACCGCATCCGGCGCGACGTTCCAGGCCGGGCATGTGGGCTCCCTGTTCTACCTCGAACGCAAGCTCGTCGACACGGTGCCCCAGTGGGTAAATGCGCAGTCGGTGACCAGTGGTGATCTGCGTCAGTCCGATGGTAAGTACTACCAGGCGATGAACACGGCCACGACCGGCCAGACCAAGCCGACGCACTCGATCGGTACGGTGAGCGACGGCACGGTGAGCTGGCAGTACCTGCATGCCGGATTCGGGATTGCGAAGATCACGGCGTACAGCTCGCCGACCTCGGTCAGTGCAACGGTGGTTTCGAGGCTGCCCGGTGACGTGGTGTCGTCTGGCAACGCGACTACCCGTTGGGCGCATGCGAAGTATTCCGACGTCGAGGGCTGGCCCACCCATGGCGCGTTCTGGAACGAACGGTTGGTGCTGGCCCGAGATCAGGAGATCGACATGTCCGTCGTGGGCGACTACGAGGACTTCGCGACAACTGATGCAGGTGTCGTCACCGCCGAGATGGCGATCCGTCGTCAGTTGCCTACCGGGGATTCGATCCGATGGTTGGCAACACCTGACGCTCTGATGATCGGCACAGCGGGTGGCGAGTACCTGATCGATGCCATCAACAGCCAGGAGGCACTGGGACCGGCGAACATTCAAG
This sequence comes from Burkholderiales bacterium, assembly GCA_026125595.1. Lineage (GTDB taxonomy): Bacteria > Pseudomonadota > Gammaproteobacteria > Burkholderiales. The sequence goes on from JAHCKV010000012.1 coordinate 14,397, forward strand.
CGCGACAGCAGGGCGCGGACGGTGGTCGGGCAGTTCGTCCTGCTGTGGTCGGTGGCGCGGTGCTGTTCGTACAAGCTGCAGGCCGGAAGCTTCGCGAGTCGGCCTATACCTTCGAGCGAGACAAGTACACGTCCGCGGATCGGACCGTGCTGGCCGATCATATGACGGTGTCCGGAATCGTCGATCTTGCCTACCAGCAGGAGCCGCATTCCATCGTCTGGGCGGCGCTCGCATCCGGCCGTCTGCTGGGATACACAACCAACGAGGAACAGGAGGTACGCGGCTGGCATCGCCATCCGTTGGGCGGTGCCGGCAAGGTGCGCGCGTTGGCGTCTATCCCGGCGCCGGACGGCAATGGGGATGACCTATGGATGGTCGTCGAGCGCGTGATCAACGGCACGACCGTTCAGTACATCGAATATCTGAGCCGGCCATACGAGGCTGGCGATCGGCAGCACAGCAGCTTCTACGTGGACTCCGGTCTGTCGTTGGTGAACACCGTCAATGCCACGCTGACGCCCGGTACCGGCGCGATGACGAAAGGGGCGACGGGTGTGCCGATGACCGCGGGATCGTCGGTGTTCTCGGCGGGCGATGTGGGCCGATTCATTCACTTCGATTGGTCCACGGCGGACGAGGACGGCGATGCGATTCATCAACGCGCCGTTGCGGAGATCACGGCGTACTCGTCGGGGACGTCTGTCGACGTCACGATCCTATCGCCCTGGCCGGACACGGCCATCATTCCGGCGCTGGGCTGGCGGCTGACCGTGACCACACTGGCCGGGTTGAATCACCTGGAAGGCAAAGACGTCGCCGTGTTGGCAGACGGTGGATCGCACCCTGGCAGGACTGTGCAAAGTGGATCCATCGCGCTGGCGCGGCCGGCGTCGGTAGTTCACGTCGGACTGCCGTATCGAGGTCTGCTCGAAACGATGCGGTTGGAAGCCGGCGCCATGGACGGCACCGCGCAGGGAAAGACCAAACGCATCAATGAAACCGTGATGCGGTTCGCCAGCACCGGCAGCGCACGCGTCGGCCCGGATCTGGAACACCTCGAACTGGTGGAGTTCCGCGGCGAAGGCGTGCCGATGAACACGCCGCCTCCGCTGTTCACCGGTGACAAGTCGGTTCCGTGGGATGGCGGATACGACACCGACACCCGGTTGATGGTGATCTCCGATCTGCCGCTGCCGTGCACCGTCGTCGGCATGTTTCCCCGCGTTGATACGGCCAACCGGTGAAGGTTGAGATCGTGCCCTATCAGCCCGCGCACCTGCGAGCCATGGCGCTGCAGCCCAAGCAGGAGTTCATCGGTGCCTGGGTCAACAGCGACTACCCGGAAGCGCTGGCCGCCGCGCCGGGCATTTCGTATTCGGCGGTGCGTGGTGACGAGGTGTTGGCGTGCGCGGGGCTGGCCGAGCAATGGACTGGCCGGATGCTCGCCTGGGCATTGCTGGCTCGAGGAATCGGCGGCGGATTCGTGGTGATCGACCGAGCGGTGAAACGATGCCTGGAAGCTGCGCCAGCGCGCCGGATTGAAGCGCACGTGGATGCGGAGTTTCTGCCGGCCCAGCGATGGGTCGAGCGGCTGGGGTTCAACCGGGAGGGATTGATGCGGGCGTTCAGCGTCGACGGGCGTGATTTCCAACTCTGGGCACGGGTGCGCTGATGGCTGCATTGATTCCGGCCGCGATCATCGCCAGCACCGCGTTGTCGGCGATGGGGGCGATTCAGAGCGCGAACACGCAGGCCGCGCAGCTGGAGACGCAGGCACGTGCGGCGGACTACAACGCCACGATGGCGGAACGGCAGGCGGCAGCGGCGGCTGCCGCGTCGTCCGTCAACGAAGACGCGCTGCGGCGGGAGTCGCGCGTCGCTCTGGGCGGGCAGGCGGCAGCGCTCGCGCAGACCGGATTCACCATGGGAGGCAGCGGAACCGATCTGATGCAGCAGTCTCGGGTGAATGCTGAGCTGGACGCGTTGAACACCCGGTATCAGGGTCGACTCCAGCAGATGGGCTTGCTGAGCGAGGCCGAGCTTCAGCGGTACGAAGGTGCAGCGTCGCGTTCCAACATCGGGGCCGTGAAGAAGGCCGGCTACATCTCGGCCGGCGCCAGCATCCTGAGCGGAGCCGCGCAGTACGGCATGTACTCGGACACCAAGGCGCTGCGCGCCGAGCAACGGCGCATCCAACTGGCAGGGGGGACGGTCTGATGGCCGCCGTTCGCATCCCGCAGTACGACCAGCGCACCGGTGTCACGACCAACCTGCCGGCGCCGCGGGCTTCGGGCGTGGAGGTGCTCGATCCAATCTCGCTGGCGCGCGGGGACATTGATCGCGCGCGCGACACGCTGACCCGATACGGACAGAGTCACGAAGAGACGCAGTTCGCAATCGAGACGTTGCAGATTCGCGAGCGGCAGGATGCGGACCGCACGGAAGTGCTGAGGCTTGCGGCCGACGTCGGCATCATCATGCGGGATACCGTCGACAGCGTTGCGACGTCGACGGATCTGGTGGGGTTCGATTTCGCGGCGGCCGCCTCCGATGCGGTCGATGAGCAGATTGAGCGTCAGGCCGAAACGCTGAAGGACAATCCGGCGAAGCAGAAGTGGTTCGTCCGCGCGATCGAACCGGCTCGCCAGAGCATGCTGGTCCAGGTCCGCAACATGGGACAGGCGCGCACTACCGCCCAGGCCCTGACGGAGTACGACAACGGGATCAACGCTTCGGCGAAGCTGGCCCAGGCCAATCCGGCCAACGGTGCTGAGCAGCTGGCCGTTTGGCGCGCTTCGGTGATGAAAGACAGCCGACTCGACCCGGTGCAGAAGCAGAAGGTCATCGACGATGCGCGTCGGCTGATCGTGAATGGCGCGGTACTGTCCGGCATCGAGCGCCAGAAGATCGGCGAGGCTCGCCTGCGCGGTGCGCTGGACAACCTCGCACAGGGCAAGCCGTCCGGCCTGGATCTGCCACTCGAGTTGGGTACTGCGCAGGAGCAATTTCAGTGGCTGTCGGCCGCTGCGCAGATCGATGGTCAGCGCAAGTCGGAGGCCGGGGCGATTCTGCGATCGGATCGCGCAAACGCAGAAACCACGGCGCTGGCCACCGGGCAGGGCGGCACCATCCCGCTGTCGCGCTTCGAAGAGGCCTACGGTCCGGAGATGGCGGTGCGCGAGCACCAGCGGCACGTCCACACGATGGGCGTCTACCGGAACATAAAGACGCTGGGCGGGCTGAGTCCCGAACAGCAGATCCGAGCAATCGAAGGATGGGCCCCGAAAGTGGGCTCGAAGACGTATGCGGATGACGCACGTCTTCAGGAACAGGCGGTAGCTGCTGTCCGAGAATTGAACCGCCGGCGCGACGCGGATCCTGTTGCCTACGCGCGTGAGAACTCGGATCCAGTGAAGAGGGCCGCGGCAGCCTTGAACGAGGCCGCACAGACCAACGACGACGCGAAGATCGCTGCGGCGGCCACCGCGTACGGCAACATCCTGCTGACCGAGCAACAGCGTCTGGGCGTGATGGCGCCGGTGCTGACCAGTCCGCGCGAGCGCGACGAGATGCGCGCCGCGTTCAACCTGCCGCCGGCCAAGCCCGGTGAGTCGCCCGACATGACGGCAGCGGACATCGTGGCTCAGGCGGAACGGCGCTACGGTGCCCACTGGCCCCGAGCGCGCGCCGAGTTCATCCAGGATAAAGCCCTTCCGCCGGCGGCGATCGTGATCAGCAGCTTGCCGGCGAACCGTCCGCAGGCCCGCCAGCAGGTCGGCCGAATGGCGCGCACTCCGCTGGACGATCTGAAGGCTCGCGTTCCGAAGGACGACTGGAAGGCGCTGCAGGAAGGTGTCATCGAGGAGATTCACGTGTTCGGCTCGACCTATCTCCCGACCGCGGAGAACGGCGACATTGCACCGGCCTTCGGCGACACCATGCTCCGACTCGCTGCCGACAACGTGATCACCGCGAAGATGTCGCCGAAGCAGGCGATTCGCGCAGCACGCGACGCACTGTTCGGACAGTGGGAGATGCGCGAGCGCATGCGGATCCCGGTCGAACAGAAGCCAGACGAAGTGCTGCGTGGTATTCGGACGACGACACGCAACATGCAGCTGCTCGGCATCGACGTCCCCACCGACCTGGTGGGATCGCGACCGGCCGAGGAAGCGCGGCGCCTGTGGGAAGGCTCCGTGCGAGAGGGCGCGGTCTGGATGACGAATGCTGACGAGTCCGGTGCCGCGCTGTTCGTGCGCGATGCCGCCGGCTACGTCCGGCCGGTGACCAAAGGCGGTGTGCAGGTCGAACAGACTTGGGACCAACTGCGCGGCGCGACTGATCCACGCGGGGATTCCCCGATGCGTAGCTTCCGGGCGCCGACACGCTCGATGCCACCGGCAACGCCGGCCGTTCCTCCTATGGTGGTCGACGCCGCTGCGCCGCCTGCAACGGGTAGTTCGGTGCCGGCGACCGTGACACCCGAGGTTCCACCGCGGCGCGACGTGAAGGACCGAGGCAACGGTGTTACCGAGTTCCGCCGAATGGCGGACGACAGTGCGCTCTACCGCCAATTCAAGGGCGGGCGCACCGGCTATTTCAGGCGCGACAAAGACGGGCTGTACTGGGTCGATGTGAACGAAGGGTTGGAAGTGCAGAACCTGATGCCGGTCGAGAACGAGACGATCGCCCTCGACTATCTGCTGCGCGGGCTCGATCCGCCACCGCCTTCCAAGAAGCGGAAGAAATAATGGCCGGGCTCTACACGCAGAACCGGGCGGGGCTGGACCCGCGAGCCCTGCAGGAGTTCGCGCCAGCGCCGGGCGATGCGATGAGCGCGGCAGTGCGGTCTGCTTGGGAAGAGAGCCCTGGGCCCACGCTGTGGAATTGGGCCGAAGCGCAACCACGATCGGGCCGAATCCCGGGGCCGGGGCCTGCCCGCTACGACCCGAAGCGGGCCGAGCGCCGGTTGTCGAAGGAGGAAGCAGACGCACGCATCGCCGCCGCTGGCGTGAGCCTGTCGGTCGGTGACGGCCAGCACAGCGAGCGGTCGCTGCAGGTCCTGATCGAGCGCAGGCGCGAGATGGAATCGATCGAGGACGTCCGCGCTCGCACGCCCTGGGATTGGGGTTCACCGGTCCGTGCGGCAGCGATGCTTGGCACTGGCATCCTGGATCCGATCAACTTGGCCTCGGCGTTCTTCCCGGCAGCGGAAGCACTGCAAGCCATGCGGCTGACCGGTGCCGCAAACGCTCTTCGTGCGGTCGAAACGCTCGGTTCGGGGTCGCCCTCGTTGCTGACGCGTGCCGGAGCCCGTGCCGTGACCGGTGCCGCTGAAGGCGTGGCGGGGACTGTCGCACTGGAGCCCCTGTACGCATTCGCCCGGCGGGATATGGGTGACGACTACGGCATGGTGGACAGCATCACGAACATCGCATTCGGCGGGCTTTTCGGTGGCGGCCTGCACATGGGCATCGGTGCTGCGGGCGACGCTGTTCGGGCGCTGCGCGGGCAGACGAGAGCAGCGCCGGGCCCGGCCCCTGAGCCGACGATGCTGGACAAGATGAGGATTGCGACCGAAACACAGTCGCGGGAGATGATCGGCGAGAGCATGCGGCGGGAGTCTCCGGCCCACATCGAAGAGATGCTGGCTGAAGCGGGCACCGCCCCGCCGAAGCGGGCGTCGACGCCGGAAGAGGTGATGCGTGCTGCCGACGAGATTCGGCGGGAGATGGCGTCTCGCGCACCAATGACGGAAGAACGGGCGGCGTTGCGTGAGCTGGAAGCTGAGCGGGGCGGGCTGGATGCGATGCTCGACACGCGGGATCCAGAGGTGCGCGCCGAGAACGAACAGCGGATCTCCCTGTTGGATGAAGAGATCGCGCAGCGACGGGCGGATCTCGAAACCCGGGAAGTGGTGGAAGCGGCCGCGCGGGGAGAGACGACGGCCCAGTTCGACGCGATGGTGCAGGAACGGGTGGCAGCGAACCGATCTCGGGAAGCGCTTCTGGACGCCATCGATGCTGCCCCGGAAGGATCGGCTCGGTGGCGGGCGCAGCAGGCCTCACCCGAAACACGGGAGGCCGCCGGTCGTACGGCTGTGGCGCAGATGGTCGACGGACGCAGTCCGGACGTGGACGCCATCATGGGGCTCGAGACAGGCGCCAGCACGATGGACGACGTCAGAGCGGCTGCCGATCGGCAGCGCAGCGCCGACAGTCTGCGCACGGCGGATGTGAAGGGCTCGGAAGACGCTGCCGTCATGGCACAGGAAGCGAAGAAGCCGCAGAACCTGCAGGAAGCCGAAGCCGAACTGCAGCGCGCTCTGGACGAGTTGGCCGAGATCGAGAAGGCGGGCGCTGATGCGTTCCGATATGCGCGGGCGTACCACGGGACGCCACACCGATTCGACAAGTTCTCGACGGCGAAAATCGGATCGGGCGAAGGCGCGCAGTCGTATGGGTGGGGTCTGTATTTTGCCAGCCGGAAAGAGGTGGCGGAACACTACCGCGACGGGCTGGCCGAGGCGACCGCAACCGTTGACGGCAAGCCGATTGAACCGCTGAACCCGTTGCACATTGCGGCCCGACAACTGGCGGAATCCAAGGGTGACCGTGCAGCGGCAATTAAGGCGCTGGACGACGTTGCAGCCGTCGCCAAGCGGTATCTGGACGACGACTTTGAGACCATCGACGAGGCCGCCAGTCTGCTGGACTCCGATGCGAGCATTCCGGACTACGCGCCTGGCGTGGGGCAACTTTACGAAGTCGAGGTCCCGGACGACGGGGAATTGTTGCTCTGGGATAGGCCGCTCGGAGAGCAGCCGGATGGAGTGCGGAAGGCGCTGCGAAAC
>JAHCKV010000120.1 GCA_026125595.1 Burkholderiales bacterium
TAAAGGGATCCATCCGTTCAATCCAACATCGAGGAAAGCCATGAATGCCGACGTCCGGAAAGTCATCCACGAAGTCGCCGAAGGTTCGAGCGCAGGGCGCCTGCCTTTCGGTCAGGTCGTCGGTCTGCTGATGCAGGCCGGTGTCGAGTCCTATGTCGCCGACTACCGGACCGGGAAGACCACGTACTACCTGCCGAATGGAGAGACCGAAAGCGTCGACCTCTCCATGCCGGACGTCGACATCGCGCAGGCGTTCGATGCCCCTGCGATCCAGGCGGCGATCCGCGGCTCCCAGCAAGGCATCGTGAAGTACCCGGAGTTCAAGCGATTGTCATGCGAAGCCGGATGCGTCGGCTACACGGTCTGGATCGCCGGGCGGCACGTCACCTATTTCGGTCGCAGGGGTGAAACCCACGTCGAGAAGTTTCCGAACTGAACGGAGTTTTCGGTATCTTCCACGAAGCTGAACGCAGTCGGGGGGCTGCTGTGATGACGAGAATGGCGGCAGTGGCGACGGTCGCCGCGCAGCTGGTATTCGTGAGCGTCGCCGGTGCAGAGGACGCCACGCTTGAGACTCGGCTCGATTTTCGGAACGGTCGGATCGCGGTCGACGAGAATCAGACGACGATCCTGCTGGGAGAGCGAGAGAAGTACCTCTTCGATGCGTGCGGGATCGGTCGGGACGATCTGAAACGGGCACTCGTCGGATATCTCGATCGCTCGCTCGGTCGACGGCCGACCGCCATCGAGCAGATCGCGGCTTTCGATCGACCGGAAGATCATGGAAAGAAGGCGCTCGCCGATCTGGGGGCGCGCGCGCACGAAGACAAAGCCACGGCCGGGCTCTTTCGGCTCACAACCGACTGGAAAGACGGTACCGCCAGACTGGCCCGGTGGCGCGCGCTTGCCGGCTCGGCATCGTCCGATGGCGGCGATGCCGCGATCATTCTGTATGCGGGGCTGATGCGGGATCCGATGTGGATGGACGGACCCCTCGCGCTCGATGCACCCGACGCAACAGCGGATCAGCGCCCGTCCGGCGCATCCGATGGCCGGATCGTGTTTCGAATCCTGCCGCCGTTTCTGGCCGGAGAGCATCACATCCCGGCGGTCAACGTCGAAGAATGGCGGGCGGCCCGTGGCACGGTGCCCGGCACGTTGCTGTCTCCGTTCGAATGTCGGCTCTGCGATGGCGATGCGGTGTCCGTCTATCTGGCGGACTATCTGAAGGTTCGCGGCATCCCGTTCCCGATCTATCGCGGGGAAGCACCGGGTTCGGGCGCCGGGCCGGCGCCGGCGGCACCGGAAAAGGCGCGGGCGGTTCTGCAGCGACCCTCGTTCTCCCGCGGAGACCCGTCCACCGAGGTGCAGGTGGATCCGGATCCCTTGATCGATCATGTGTTCATCGAGGCGGACCCGACCACCGACTGGCCGATCATCCGGCAGGTTGTCTATGCGCTGACGTCCACCGCGGATTGGCGCCGCATCGCGCGCGATCCTGCGCTGCAGCTTTGCACCATGAGCGTCACGTGGAAGCCGGCACTCGAGTCGTCTCCGCGACCGATGACCGTCACGCGCCTTTCCTTCTCGGGTTTGAACCCGGGCGGAGCGTACATCTCACCGGCATTGCTCGCGGATCGCATGCAGGACCAACTCCCGACCGGGTATTCCATCGTCACGGATTTCCTGCGCGCGGACGGTCGTCGGAAGTCCATCAGTCTGCGGATCGTGTCGTCGGCCGCGTCGAGCGAGAGGAAGCGATTGTCCGATGGCGGACCGACGTTGCCGGCCTGTGCCCCGCCCGCGGATGAACCCGCCGGCGGACACTCGTCCGGACAGACGCACGATGGCAGCGCGAACGACGAGCCGGGCGGCGCCCGACCGCTGGAAGATCCGGACCGCAACGCGTTCTTCATGAACTCGGAGCAGATCGCGGGCAAGTCCAATCAACAGTCGGTCGGCCTGTCGAGGTCGGGCATCCTGGACGCGAACGACAGCGTCGCGGCGGTCGTCCGGATGCAGGGCAAGGAATCCGGAAGGCTCGAATACCAACGGGATTTCGTCGGGTTCGGTGCGTTGGCCCGCCGGGTGCAGATGGGGATTGCGGTCTTTTCCGAGTTCGATCCGGATCGATCCGCTTTCGGCATGAATGCCGATGAGCGAAGGGACGGGGGCGAGTTGCGGGCCAGCGTGGATCTCTGGCGAGACTACCGGGGTACGACGGCGCAGCTCGATCTGGGTGTGTCGAGAAGCAGTGTGCGGATCAGCGGAATCGAGAGTCTGCATTCCAACATCACGTTGCTTGAGACGGCACTCTCGTTGGCGCGCTCGCAGGATGGAACGGCAGCGTCGTTTCATCGCGACGTGCGGATGTCCTTCGCGCAAGGGCAGGCCAATTCGCAGCAATCGTTCTCGAAGGCCGGGGTCGACGTCCATGCGCAGCGATTCATCGGCGATTTCGCGCGCATCAATCTGACGGGACTGCTTCGCTACGCCAGCGACGGAACGCCGCTGACCGAACGGCCGTCGTTCGGTGGTGCGGATTCGGTGCGTGGTTACCTCGACGATTTCGCCGTCGGTCGGTCGACCTTGGCGCTCCAGAACGAGCTGCTGCTGCCGATGGACGCGCTGGCCAGGAGCAGCGTGGTCGCGAAATCGTTCCTGCGGCGCGACATGGCGTTTGCGATCTTCGGGGATGTAGGGCACGTGGATCGTGCGATCGGCAGCGTTCCGAGCGGCGTCAAGGCCAGCATCGGGGTCGGCGTGCGGCTGGCGATGGGCGACAAGCTCTTGCTGCGGCTCGACTGGGCGATGGCCGTCGGGCCCGATTCTCACCGGGCTTCGGACCTCGGCTACGTCTATCTCTCCGTGACCTCGCGTCGGGGGTTCTAGCGAAATGCCGAGCGAGTATCGCGTGAGCGACCAAGGCGATCCGGATTCACGACATGCGGGATCGATGCACGGTGCCGGTCGACGCTGCGAAGATATCGACCCATCACAACGGGCGGCGGCTGCCGCCCATGACATGACGGCAACGGGAGAAAGTGACGACCATGAATTCCTCACGGCGTAGATGGATTCTCGGCGCGGGAGGCGCGATGACGGCTTTTCTGGCGGGCCCGGGACTGGCTTCGGATCGCCCGGAGCCCGGCCCGGATGTTCCCTGGCGCTCGGACGATCCCCATCTCAGCGGGAATTTTCTGCCGGTGCTTCGGGAAACCACCGCAGAGGACCTGCCGGTGGTGTCCGGCCGGATCCCTGCGGATCTTCGCGGTGCCTATCTGCGCAATGGCCCCAATCCGATGTTCAAACCGATCGGGTTCACGTATCCACTGGATGGCGACGGCATGATTCACGCGGTCCACCTGGACGGCGGCCGGGCGCGGTATCGAAATCGGTTCGTCCGGACCAAGGGCCTGGCCGTGGAGCAGCGGGTCGGGCACGCGGTCTACGGCGGCTTCGCCCATCCGGTGCCGCCGGATCCGAAGGATCTCCAAGCGGGCGACAGCCATGTGCCGTTCAAGAACGGTGCCTTCGTCAACGTCATTTCCCATGGCGGCCGGTTGATCGCGCTCAACGAAGCGACGTCCGGCTACGAGATGAATCCGGCGCTGGAGACCTTGGGTGAATGGACGGCCGGCACCGATCAACCGATCCGACTGGGCGCCCACAATCGCCGTCACCCGCGTACGGGCGATCTGTTCGCGCTGGAATACAGCTGGCGTGAGCCGGTGCTGCGTGTTCATCGGATCGATGCGAGCGGCACGCTGGTACAGTCGATTCCGGTTGCCACGGCGATGCCGACGATGATCCACGACTTCGTCCTCACGGAGCGTTACATCGTGCTCGTCGTCGGGCCCGCGGTGTTCGATCGGGCGGCGGCGAAGGCCGGCCAATCGATGCTGCAGTGGCGTCCGGATCTGGGAATGCGGATCGCGTTGATCCCGCTGGACGGCAGTGCCGTGCGCTGGATCGAAGGTGACGCCTTCTTCGCCTACCATTTCGCCAACGCCTTCGATCGCGGCAATCAGGTCATCGTCGATTACGTCCATCATGGCGCGTTCGGCCTGGGCTCGGACGCCGACACTTCGTCCACGTTCCACCGCATGACGATCGACTTGACGCGAGGTTCGTTCGTCACCGCCCCGCTGGCCGACATGACCGTCGAGTTTCCGCGTGTGAATCATCGCTTCGAGGCACTGCCGACCCGGTACGCGTACATGCCGACGCGGTCGTCGACGCTGACGCTGCCCGATCCGCCTGCGGCGACGTTCAACACGCTGGTGAGGTTCGATACGGCGACCGGGACCGATGCCCGCCATGATTTCGGCAATCGCATCATCGGCGAGGGCGCATTCGTGCCACGTCCTGGCGCGGACGGCGAGGACGATGGTTACATCGCGCTGTTCGTCTACGATCCTGCTCGGAACGGCAGTACCTTCGAGCTTCTGAACGCGCGCGATGTGGCGGCTGAGCCCGTCGTCGTGCTGCAGCTTCCGCAGCGGGTACCGCAAGGCCTTCATGGCAACTGGATCGACGGGATCTGATCCGCGGCCCCGGCCCGTCCGCGTGGCGGACGAGGTATCAGGTCGTTTCGTGTTGTTGCCCATCGAGTCCTTCTCGCGGACCGCCGGCGGCGGTTTCCGGTTCCATCCCATGCCTCTGCCATGACCCAAGTCCAGATAGCCGTCATCCTCGCGCTGTCGATCTACGCGCTTTATCGCCAGACCCAACGCCATGAAGTGATCGGCAACAGTCGTTTCAAGCTGGCGTTGATCTACGCCATCGTCGGCGTCGCGTCCGGTGGCTTCGCGGCACCAGTCGGTCCGTTGCCGTGGGCTTTCACGATCACCGGCATCGTGCTGAGTGCCGGCATCGGCATTGCGCGCGGCCGTCTCACGCGCGTCTGGAAGGATCCTGACGGTCACGTGTACAGCAAGGGCACGCCGCTGACGATTGCGCTGTTCCTGTCCCTGGTCGTCGCGAAGTTCGGAATGGGTGCCTACGAGAACCTGCAGCACGAAGACAGCAACGGCCGCTTCGGCGAGGTGCTGGTGTTGATCGCGATCATGGTGGCCCTTCAGGCCGAGATCATCTGGCGTCGGGCTCGTCCGTTGGGAGCCCTTCGCAACAAAAGCGGCGGTGCCGGATAGGCCGGTGTCCTACGCTGCCGCTTCGTAGTGCGGCGGCCCGTCGATCGGCAGCTCGACGCGGGCTTCGAGTCCGCCGCCATCGCGCGATGCGAGTCGCACCTGCCCACCGTGCATCCGTGCCACGCGATCGACGATCGCAAGGCCGAGTCCGGCACCCTGCGTGTCGGATCGGGCATCCTCGAGCCGCGTGAACGGCTGCATCACGCGATCGACTTCCTGTTCCGGAATCCCCGGGCCGCGATCGAGGACAGACAGCACGGCGATGCCGCCGTCCTTGTGCGTTTCGATGTCCACCGGTCCGGTGCCGTAGCGCAGCGCGTTGTCGACGAGGTTGGTGATCATCCGCTGGACGGCCAACGGCTTGAGCCGCAATGGCGGCAATGATTCCAGATGGGTGCGGACCGGTTCGCCGCGCTTCTCGTAGCGTTCCACGAGGCTGGCGATGATCGCGTTCAGATCGGCGACCGGGTCCACGGTCTCCTGGGCGCCATCGCGCGCGAAATCGAGGAACTGGCTGACGATCGCATCCATGTCCTGGATGTCTTCCTCCATGCCCTCGAAGACGGCCGGCGGCAGGCCCGTCCGGCTCATTTCCAGCGCGAGGCGCAGCCGTGACAACGGTGTGCGCAGATCATGGGAGACACCAGCCAGCAGCACCGCGCGATTCACTTCCTGGGCTTTCAACGCCGCGCTCATGCGATTGAACGCCTGGGACAGCGTACGGATTTCCGATGGTCCCCGTTCCGGCAGCGGCGGAGGGCTCTTGCCGGCAGCGATCTCGGCCGCGGCATCGGTCAGTGCCCGCAGTGGGCGATTGACCCGCAGCATCAGTGCCAGTCCGCCGACGACCGCGAGGGCGAGACCGACGAAGCTCCACCCGACCCACGCATAGGCCGAACGGAGTCCGAATGCATCCGGCGGAAACACGACCCAGTACGACTGATCCTTGACGCGGATCTTGACCCAGAACGACCGGTCGGAATCTTCGAGCACCGCGAGCGCCTGGGTCGTGTCGCCGCTGCGACGCTTCAGCTGCTGACTCACCGCGGCCAACAGGGGCGACTCCGGCGTGGGGGGCTCGTCGACTTCCCACGGCGTGGCCGGCAGCAGCCGGATACGCTGCATCGACGGCAGCTTCTCGCTGAACTTGCGGCGGGTCGCGGCCGGCATCGTCTCCAGCGCAATGCCGACGGTATTGAGCACGCTCGCAATGTTGGAAGCGAGCTGTTCCGATTGGCTGCGCATGCTGGTCAGCCGATAGAACCCGATCCAGGCCACCTGGCTCACGATGATCACCGCGGTGATCAACAGCACGGAACGCGCGAGCAGCGATCGCGGCATCAGCGTCATGACATCACTCCCCGATCACGAACACGTAGCCGTGCCCCCAGACCGTCTGCAGGAAGCGCGGTCGGGACGGATCGGCTTCGATCAGCTTGCGCAACCGCGACACCTGAACATCGATGGTGCGATCGAGCAGGCCGATCTCGCGGCCGCGGGCGAGCTCCATCAATCGTTCGCGCGACAGTGTCGTGCCGGCATGCGTCGCGAGCGCCTTCAACAATGCGAACTCTCCGGTCGTCAGACCGATCGGTTCGTCGCCGCGCAGCAGACGCCGCGATCCGAGGTGCAGCGCGAACGGGCCGAAGCGCACCACGGCGTCGGCATCCGCGGGTGCGCCGGGCGGGATCGACGACCCGCCGCTTCGTCGCAGCACCGCGTTGATCCGGGACGTCAGTTCCTGCGGATTGAACGGCTTCGCCACGTAGTCGTCGGCCCCGGTGTCGAGGCCGGTGATCCGATCGGCGTCGTTGCCCTTCGCCGTCAGCATGATGATCGGCGTGCGGTTGCCGTTCGCGCGCAGCCGGCGGCAGATCGCGAGGCCGTCTTCGCCGGGCAGCATCAGGTCGAGCACGATGAGATCGGCACCGTCGGTGCCGAGCATCTTGTCCATGCCGGTACTGTCGGCCACCGACACGACGGCGAACCCCTGGCTGCTCAGGTACTGGTGCAGCAGATCGCGCAGCCGGCGATCGTCGTCGACGACGAGGATGCGGGCGGCGGGGGATTCAGGCATGGGTGACGGCTTCCGGAAGACGGCGGTTGCTCCGATTATGCCGTCGCGCCGGGCGCCGCCCTATGGCCGCCTGGCACGGCGCCAGGCCCTATCGTCGCGTCAGGCCGCCGCCGTCAGTGCGGGTGTCTTGCTGTGCAGGAACCATTCGTCCATCACCACGTTCCGGGCGAACCAGCCACTGCCCATCAGTTTCGCGCCGATGAAGCGTTTCAGGCCTTCGGGCAGATGGTCGGTGAACGACTTGGATTGCCGTGCGCCGAACCGTGCCAGCATCTTCTGCGTGTACGGTTCGAGCTTCGCCGGTGAATAGTCGCCCTTCGCGGCGACGATGGTCTCGGCGGCGAACAGCGCCGATTCCACGGCCGGGCGGATGCCTTCGCCGCTTTGCGGATAGGCGAGACCCGCCGCGTCGCCGATCAGCATGACGTGGTCGCCGAGGAACGGCCGGGGCGCGTGGTTGTACAGCAGATACGCGTGGCCGCCGAGTTTCTCGGGCATGTCCTGCGGCACGCGGCCCTGGGACTTCAGCCATCGGACGAACTCGCCGACGTGCTCGGACAGCTTGTGATTGTCTTCGCGGCCGAGGCCGACGTTGAGGTAGCCACCCTTGCGGAACACCCAGCCGTAGCCTTTCAGATCGGTGCAGAAGTACAGCTCGGGGGTTTCGGCGTCGGCCTTGCAGTCCCGGGCCTGGGCCTCGGTCATCTTGAATTCGACTTCCTGCGCCGCGACGACGCTTTCGCCCTGGCCCAGCTGCGCGCCGATGTGCCGTGCGACGGGGCAGAAGTGGCCGCCGGCGCCGATGACGAGGCGTGCGGCGATGGTGCCGTTGGCGATCCAGCGGTCGCCCTGCCGTTCCAGGCTCTTCAACTGTGCCGGGTCGGTCTGCGGTGCGCCGGAGCGTTCGAGCAGATAGGCGTCCAGCTCGAAGCGACGGATGCCGTAGCTGACGATCTCGTCATAGGCCGTGCGGACGACCTTGCCGCCGATCATGCCGGTCAGGAAGCCCGTGATGGGCTGACAGACCAGGCCATCGGCGCGATAGGCCGCGACGTCGAGCTGCAGTTCATCGACGACGGCCGGCGTGACCCAGCCGGCGCAGATCTTGTCCCGCGGG
>JAHCKV010000121.1 GCA_026125595.1 Burkholderiales bacterium
TCGCTGCGAATGCGCCCTCGCAGCAGCGTCAACGTCGCGTCATCCGGTGCAGCCGTCGTCGGCACGCGGTCCGGTACGTCGATCTCGAATCCGGTGTGGTCGAGAATCTCTTCGACGCTGTGGCCCGGGTGCACCGACTCCAGCACGAAGCGCCGCCGGGTCCGATCGAACGCGAACAGCCCGAGACCGGTCACCAGCTTCCACGGACCACCCGGTCGGTACACCCCGGGCGGACTCGTGCCGGGCGCGCTGATGAAATCCACCTTCGGCACGAACACGCGACGTGTGTGCTCCTCGCGGAACAGGATGACCTTCGGCACGAGAAAGTACAGATACGAAGAGCCGAAGCATCCCGGCCAGCGCACGTCGGTCGCGGGGTAATCACCGGTGCCGACCAGATTGATGTTGGCCTCGCCATCGATCTGCCCGCCGCCCAGGAAGAACGCGTCGACCCGCCCCTGCGCGGCCAGGTCGAACGTCTCGACACCACCGTTGGTGAAGCTGTTGTGGGCCCGCGAGCCGAGCACGTTCACATGCAGCGCACCGCCGCTGCGAGCCCGCGTCAGCAACGCCGCGGATCCGGGAATCGGTGACGAAGCGCCGACGATCACGTGGCGGCAACCTTCGAGCAGCCGTGCAATGACGCTGACCAGCAACTCGACGCGATCGACACCGACGATCATGCCGCGACCGGTTGCGCTTCGGCGAGCCAGCCGTCGAGCCAGCGCGCGAAACCGGCGTCGGTACGCGCGGCCGCGGCATAGGCGCCGACCGCAGCTTCATCCATCGGATAGGCATACAGGAATCGCAACGGACGAGCACCGCCAGCGGCTTCGGCGATCGCCGTCACGTACAGCGCGGGAATCACACCCGGCGCCATGGTCGGATCCGCCATCAGATCCGCGCCTGAAATCTGCTCCACGGTAACCAGTGTCGCGCGGGACGCCTGCGCGAGTGTCAGCAGATCGCGCTGGCGACCGATCCAGACATTGCCGTTGCGATCGGCCAGTGGTGCATGGAACAGCGTGAAGTCCGGACGGATCGCCGGCAACGCGACGATCGCGTCGGCAGGGTCGAACGGATTGTCGATGACCTTCCAGTCGGGTCGATGACGCAACAGATCGGTACCGAGCAAGCCCCGCAGCGGCATGAACGGCAGGCCCTTCTGGCCCGCCTGCAACGCGGCGTGAATCGCGGGACACGTCGCGTCCCGCACGCGGATGCGCTTCGCCGCCAGCGCCGCGGCGAAGCGTGGTCCGGTTCCGAACTCGCCGAGCGTCACGGCCGAGGTCTCGACCGTCGCCACGCAGCCCGCGCCGATCAGCAGATCGGTCTGCATGCCGCCGATCGGCACGCACACGATGTGCAGATCGCGCACGCCGCGCCGGACCAGCGCGCGAGTGGCGATCATCGAAACGCCGACGGCATCCTGCGGCAGCGCGAGCACCGCACCGTCGGGGATGCCGTCGACCAGCGCGGCCGGGTCCTTCGACAGTCTGCCGGCCGTCATGTCGTCAAGCCTTGGGCGGATTGAAGAACGCCGTGGGTCGCAGGATCTTGTTCTCCATGCGGTCCAGCAGCGGCATGGCCTTCTCGAGGAACTGCTGCCACGCCGGTTCGGCCGCCAGCTTGTTGCGACGCGCCTCGCGATCGGCGAGGCTGTCGTAGGCCCACATGTGCACGACCTGATTCAGCGGCCCGATGTCATGGGAGGTGTACCAACCGATGTTGTTGCCGAGGATCTTCAGTTGCAGCGGGTAGCCTTCGGCGGCGTAGAGCTTCAGGTACTCGGCGAGCTTGCCGGGCTTCACCCAGTAAGTGCGATGGTCGACGATCATGGAATCTCCGTGGACGTGCCGATTGTGGGATGGTTGAGAGCCGGCACGCAGCCGGAACAGTAGTCCACGGGCCGGACGACGAAAAGCCCCGGGATCTCGCGATACCGGGGCTCGGGAAGAGGCTGCGCGGACTTCGGGCCGGATCCGGCAGCGAAGTCCCCGCTACCGTTACTGCACTTCCAGGTTGTATTCCTTCATGGTCGCGACGATCTCGACACGGCGGTCACGCTGCAGGCATTCGATCAGCGCTTCGCGCCGCAGTCCCTTGCAGAAATCCGGATCGGTCACCGACTTCGTCTCGCCCTTGCCTTCCACGCGCAGCTTGTAGGGCGGCACACCCTTGTCCATCAGATAACCCGCCACCGCCCACGCGCGCTTCTCGGACAGCTTCTGGTTGTACTCCGGCGTCCCGATCTGATCGGTGAAGCCCTGAACGATCAGACGGTCGTACGGTGCCTCCTTCAATCGCGTCGCTATGAGATCCAGCGCGGACTTGATGTCGTCGGAGAGTTCGAACTTGTCGAACTCGAACTGCCCCTGCTGATCCATGCTGAGCACCGCGGGCAACGCGCCACCCAGGGTCTGCAGCTTCTCGTCCTGGTCGATCCGGACCCGGTTCGCCGCGGTTTCGACACGGCCGCGACGCTCGGCTTCTTCCCGTTCGGCCCGTTCACGGGCCAGACGCGCCGCGTCGGCGTTCGACATGCCATCGGCGCTACCCGCACCCGTACCACCGGCGCCCGCGCCGCCGGCACCGGTTGCACCGCCGGCCCCGCCCGCGCCTGCCGTCGTGCCGCCGGCACCCGCCCCGTCCTTGCCGGTGCCGCCGGCCCCTGCAGTACCGGCACCACCCGCACCGCCGGCACCGCCGGCACCGGTCGTCCCACCGGCACCTCCTGCGCCCGTACCGCCGGCACCCGCCGTCGTACCGCCGCCACTGGTGCCGCCTGCGCCGCCGGCTTGATCACCGGACTTGCTGCCGTCGGCGCCGCCCGCGGCCGAACCGCCTGCACCGCCCGTCCCGCCCCGGTTGGCCGCGCCGGCAGAATCGCTGCTGGAACCGTCGTAGTTCAGCGGGGTGCCGGTGCCCGGACCACCGCCGGCCAGCCGACTCGCCTCGGTATCGGCGTCCGCGCCGGCCCCGGACTTGCCGTCCCGCGAGGTACCGGCACCGGCACCCCGTGCATTGCTGCCGTCCATGCCGGATTCACCGGAAGCCGATGTTCCGGTGCTACCCGTGCCGCCGCCGGCGGCAGCGGACTTCGAACTGGTGACACCGCCGACGCCGTTCGGCTCGGCGGTCGTCGGCGAGATGTCGACCCGCGAAGCGCAGGCCGTCAACGCCAGAACCGCTCCCGCCAAAGCCGCACGGGACAGAGCCCGGGTCAGCGGGCGGGGGATGAGCAGATCGGACTGAGGCATTTGCATTTCTCCTGAAATGGTTGCGCTGCGACTTAGTAAGGACGGCAAAGACTTCGGTTCCCAGAGATTCAAGCGCAAACTGCGCCATCGTCCAAGGAATGTCGGCAGGAACGGTCAGGGGACTACAAAAAAAGACGACAGCACTGTTCCAAAATTCTCACGCTTTGTTAGGATTGGCCCGACCCGATAAGAACAAGCAGTAGTACGTTGTCCTGGCTATCGAAGGAGACCCTCGATTGAAGCACCTCTGCTGGCGCTCAGGTGTAGGGATGTTGCTGACGCTCGTCTTTTCGGCTGCCGCCGCCCAGACGAACGTCGAATCTCCTCGATTCGACATCGCCGCCTATCAGGTGGACGGTGCTTCGCTGATAGCGGCGGACCGGTTGCAGGCGGCCGTGCAAACGTTCACCGGACCGGGCCGAGATTTCGAAGCGGTCCACCGGGCCCTGCGCGCCGTCGAGAAGGCCTACGCCGACGCGGGGTACACCGCAGTCCAGGTGCTGCTGCCGGAGCAGGAGCTGAAGGACGGCCGGATCCGACTGCAGGTGATCGAGCTGCGTCTCGGACAATTGCAGATCGAAGGTCAACGGCACTTCGACGAAGAGAACATCCGGCGGACCCTGCCGGCATTGCAACCGGGCGAACCACCGAACGTCGACGCCGTCGCGCGCAACCTGCGCACCGCCAACGAGAAC
Organism: Burkholderiales bacterium; assembly: GCA_026125595.1. Lineage (GTDB taxonomy): Bacteria > Pseudomonadota > Gammaproteobacteria > Burkholderiales. The sequence goes on from JAHCKV010000121.1 coordinate 3,956, forward strand.
CCGGCGAAGAACACGACCGTGCTGTTCAAGGCGGGCGAGGAACCGGGCACCGTGGACGCCACGGCCCGCGTCACCGACCAGAAGCCCTGGCGCGCCGCTTTCACGCTCGACACCACGGGCACGCCGAACACCGGCACCCTGCGCACCGCAGTCGCACTGCAGCATGCCAATCTGTTCAATCGCGATCAGGTGCTGAGCGGGCAGTACATCACGTCCCCCGAATACCCGAGTCGCGTGTCGGTCTTCGGGCTCGGCTACCACATCCCGCTGTACCGGCTCGGTGATTCGGTCGATCTCGCCTATGTCTACTCGGACGTGGACTCCGGCCAGGTGAGCACCGCCGCGGGACGGTTCGGCATCAGCGGCAGCGGTAATTTCTATCTCGCCCGCTACAACTTCAACCTGCCCCGCCGCGGCGACTGGGATCAGCGGATCATCTTCGGACTCGACTGGCGCGAGTATCAGAACGACGTGCGGTTCGGCGGCACCGGCGCCTCGCTGGTGCCGGACATCACGGTGCATCCGGCCAGCGTCGGCTACTCGGCACGCCACCGGACCCAGCAGCACGATCTGTCCGGATTCCTGTCCGCCTACCAGAACCTGCCCGGTGGATCGGATGGCAATGCGGCGGCTTTCAACCGACCGGGCGCTCGTCCGGGCGCCAAGGACGACTACCAGTTGCTGCGCTACGGCTTTTCCTGGCTGCAATCGCTGCCGCGGGATTTCCAGATCAGGACCGCCGCCAGCGGCCAGTGGACCAACGACCTGCTGGTCTCGGGCGAACAGTTCGGCATCGGCGGCATGGATTCCGTGCGCGGGTTCATCGAGCGCGAGATCGCCGCGGATCGCGGTTGGCGCGGCAGCATCGAAGGTTATTCCCCGGAGTGGTCCACCGGTACCGACAAGGCGTTGCGCCTGCGCGCCATCGCGTTCTTCGACTACGGCTACGTCAAGCGCAACGGCCCGCTGCCCGGCGAGTTGCGCAGTGAAAGTGTGTCGAGCGCCGGCGTGGGCCTGCGCGGTTTCTATCGGGATTCCGTCAGCCTGCGGCTCGATTTCGCCGAGGTGATCCAGCCCGGGGGCCTGCAAGGCAAGGGTGACCAGCGCCTGCAGGGCAGCGTTTCGATTTTCTTCTAGTGATCTGACCACGCCGGATAGGTGTCCGCCATGCCCGCGCAATCGAATCGTTCCCTGCGTCGCCGCGCCCTCGTGCTCGCACTGGCCGCCGCCTTTCCGTTCGGTGCCGTCGCGAATCCGCTGGACCCGACCGTCGTCTCCGGCAACGCCGCATTCGAATCCAACGGCAGCACGTTGGCGATCACCAATTCCAACGGCGCCATCATCCATTGGCAGTCGTTCTCGATCGGCAACGGCGAGACCACGCGGTTCATTCAACCGTCGGTCGACAGCCAGGTGCTGAACCGGGTGATGGGACAGGACCCGAGCACGATCCTCGGCACGCTGCAGTCCAACGGGCAGGTGTTCCTGATCAACCCGAACGGCATCGCGTTCGGCGCCCATGCGGTCGTCGACGTGGCCGGGCTGGTCGCGTCGACGCTGAACCTGTCGAACGCGGATTTCCTCGCCGGTCGCTACAGTTTCGCCGGCAACGGTGCGCCGGGCGGCATCCGCAACGACGGACTGCTGCAGGCGCTGGCCGGAGGGCGCATCCTGCTGGTGGCACCGGACATCGCGAATCACGGCGTGATCACCGTACCCGGTGGTGACGTGATTCTCGCCGCGGGTCACAGCGTGCAAATGATCGACACGCATCGTCCCGATGTTCAGGTGCAGGTGACTGCGGCGAACGACAGTGCGGTGAATCTCGGGCGGATCACGTCGGGCCACATCGGCATCTATGGTGCCGCGATCCGGCAGGAAGGGACGGTCAGCGCCACCACCGCGGCCGTCGGCGAGAACGGCACGGTGGTGTTCCGTGCCGCGTCGACGCTGCAGGCCGGCGCGAACAGCATCACCGAAGCGCGCGGGCAGAACGGCGGCAGCATCGACGTGGCAGCGCCGGTCGCATGGCTCGACGGAACGATCCGCGCCGACGGCGATGCGGGCGGTCAGGTGCGCGTCGCCGCCGATGCGATCGTGCAGTCCGGCACCATCAGCGCCCGGGGGCTGGCAGGCGACGGCGGCAGCATCGATCTGGGCACGTCGGGCAATCTGTTGCAGACCGCGACGGCACGACTGCTCGCCTCCGGCGCCGCGCAGGGCGGCGACATCCGCGTCGTGTCCACAGACGGGCAGGTCTACAGCTCCGCCGGCTTCGATGCCTCGTCCGGCAACGGCATCGGCGGCCGCATTGCGGTCGGTGGCGACCGCGTCGTCATCGCCGGTGCTTCCCTCGATGCCAGCGGCGCGTTAGGTGGCGGCAGCGTGCTGGTCGGGGGCGGCTTCCGCGGCGCCGACCCGACGCTGGCGAACAGCACGTACACCCGCGTCACGACCGGTTCGGTGCTGCGCGCCGATGCGACTTCGAACGGTGCCGGCGGCACGGTCGCCATCTGGTCCGACGGCGACACGCGTTACCAAGGGGCGGCCAGCGTGCGCGGCGCCGGTACGGCACAACCCGGCGGCATTGTCGAAGTCTCGGGCAAGGACAGCCTGCGCTATGGCGGCACGGTGGAACTTTCGCCTGGCGCGGGCGGCGCGCCGGGCAGCCTGCTGCTCGACCCGAAGACCATCATCATCGACAACGTCGGTGGTGCCACCGGCTACGTGATCGTCGCCGACTTCGACGACCCGAACCCGACGGCGGGCGCGCAGTTCGGCAGCTACTGGACGACCAGCTTCTTCGGCAACGGCAACGTGCTGGTCCGCGTGCCCGACGCCGATATCGGCGCACTCGATGCCGCGGGCGCCATCTATCTGTTCTCGTCCACCGGCGTGCTGCAGGCCACGGCCACCGGCGCGGCTTCCAACGATCGGGTCGGCGACGGCAGCATCTATGTCCTGAACAACGGCAACTTCCTGTTGCTCAACGGCTCGTGGGCCGGCGGCCGGGGTGCCGTGACCCTCGGCAACCCGACCACGTTGCTGGGTAGCCCCTCATCGGTGATCTCGTCCGCCAACAGCCTGGTCGGGAGCTCGACCTCCGATCGGATCGGCGATCTGTTCCCGTTCTTCATGAGCAACGGCAACTACGTGCTGCTGAGCGACGCATGGAACGGCAATCGCGGTGCCTACACGTTCGGCACACCGACCAGTCTCGCCACGGGCGTGGTCAGCTCCGCCAACAGCTTGGTCGGCACGACACCGGACGACTTTTCCAGTCGCATCTTCCGGGAACTGTCCGGCGTCAACATGTACGCGATCTTCGCGCGAGGCTACGACAACGGCGGCGTGGTCGATGCGGGTGCCATCACGTTCGGCAACAAGAGCACGGGCCTTACCGGCACCGTCAATGCGTCCAACAGCCTGATCGGCGCCGCGGCGGGAGATCAGTTCGGGTTCTCCGAATTCGAGTTGGACTCTCTGGGCGGCACGCGCTACCTGTTCGCCAACAGTCGCTGGAACGGCGGCAGGGGCATCGTCACGTGGCTGGATCTGGCCAGCGCGCTGCCCGGCGTGTTGTCGTCGTCCAACAGCCTGGTCGGCAGCGCGGCCGGCGACAACATCGGCAGCGATTTCCGCGTTCTGTCCGACAAGTACATCGTCATTGCACCGAACTGGAACAACGGCCGCGGTGCCGTGGCGATGGGCGACGTCAACACCGGCCTGACCGGTGTGGTCACGTCATCGAACAGCCTGATCGGCGCCACCGACGGCGACCGCATCGGCGATGTGGTCGTTCTGCTGAACAACGGCCACTACGTGGTGGGCTCACCGGAAGCCACCATCAACGGCATTGCGGCGGCAGGCGCGGTGGTCTGGGGCGATGGTGTCAACGGCACGGTGGGTGTGGTGGACGACACCAACAGCCTGCATGGCAGCCATGCCGGCGATCGCGTCGGGAACGTCATCTCGGCCCTGGACAACGGCAACTATGTGGTGGAATCGCCGGACTGGAACGGCACGGCCGGCGCCGTGACCTTCGTCCAGGGTGGCGATGGCCACTTCCGCGTGGGTGGCGGACTCGTCACGGCCGGTATCGTGTCGGCCGACAACAGCGTCGTCGGATCGGTTGCCGGCAGTCGTGTCGGTTCCGGCGGCATCCTGCCGGTGGTGTTCGAGGACGCCTACCTGGTGCTCAGCCCGCTCTGGACCGACACCGGGGCCGCGCCGGAGAAAGGCGCGCTGACGTGGGTCAACGCCAACGACGGAACCATCGATAACGGCGCGAGCTTCGGCGGCGTCGTCGCCGACACGAACAGCCTGGTCGGCGCCAACGCCCACGACATGATCGGCCACGCCAACTTCAACGGCCCGGTGCAGCAAATC